>NZ_JAQYUU010000007.1 GCF_028728205.1 Clostridium sp. 'White wine YQ' | reverse complement strand
GAATATAGTAACAATGTTTGCAAAAGGTAAGAAATTGAAAGAAAACGGAAAGATATTGGTTAAAGGAACATTTGAAGGATTTTAATATAGGGTTTTCTATAGGAAACTTAATTTATTCATACATAAATAAGTTATTAGTTGAACTTAAAACCCTATATAATGCATTAAAGAATTTACATGTCACTGTTAAGCTCTTAGACGTTTCAACTAAGAGTTGGACCATGAGATGTAATATGATTTTTGCATTATATTTTGTGTTGACAAATTTTATAAGGAAACATATAATTAATTAAAACGACATACCCTTAGGGGGTATAATATGGAGGTATAGAAATGATTCACTTAGAAGAAAAAGATTTTGATAATGAAGTAAGAAACTATGATGGAGTAGTATTGATTGATTTTTGGGCTACTTGGTGTGCACCATGTAAGATGATTGCACCTATAGTAGAAGCACTTTCAAAAGAAATTACAGAAGTTAAATTTGTTAAGGTTGATGTGGATAAAAATCCTGCTATTGCAAATGAATTTAAAATAGCATCAATTCCAACCCTAAAGATATTTAAAGCAGGTGAAGTTGTAGATACATTAGTAGGATTTAGACCAAAGGAAGAAATAGAAGCATTAATTAAAAAGCATTTATAATTAGAGGTGTAGTATGAGTGAAAGGTATGATATTGCTATTATAGGCTCAGGACCAGCTGGCTTATCAGCTGCAATAAATGCAAAAATACGTAATAAAAAATATATTATTTTTGGTAATAAGGAATTAAGTACTAAATTAATAAAGGCACCAAAGGTAAATAATTACTTAGGCTTACCTGGAGTAAAAGGTGTTGATCTAAAGGATGCATTTCAGAAACATATTGATGAAATGGGAATAGAAATTACTTATGAAAGAGTTAATAATGTATATGCCATGGGGGAATATTATTCACTTATGGTAAATGATAAAATATATGAAGCAACAACAGTAATTTTATCTACTGGGGTTGAATTTTCAAGACCTATTGAAGGAGAAGAGGCTTTTTTAGGAAAAGGTGTTGGATACTGTGCAACTTGTGATGCTCCTTTATATAGAGGGAAAGATGTTGCAATAATAGGGTATAATACAGAAGGTGAAGAAGAGGCTAACTATGTATCAGAATTAGCTTCTAAAGTATATTATATTCCCATGTATAAGGGAGAATTTAATATAAATTCATCAATAGAAGTTATTGAAGATATCCCTGAAAAAGTTATTGGAGATGGAGCTGTTACAAAACTTCAATTAAAGAAATCAGAAGTATCTGTTGATGGGATATTCTTTTTAAGAGATTCTATTTCACCAGCCCAATTAGTTCCAGGACTCAAAATTGAAAATGATCATATTTATGTAGATAGAACTATGAGCACTAATTTAAAAGGATGTTTTGCAGCAGGCGACTGTGTTGGTAAGCCTTATCAATATATAAAGGCTGCAGGAGAAGGTTTGATAGCTGCTTTAAGTGCAGTTTCTTATTTAGATAAGAGATAGGGTTTTCGATAGGAAACTTAACTTATACATTCATAAATAAGTTAATAGTTGAACTTAAAACCCTATGAAATAAGAATAGAGGTGAAAAAGTATAATGCTTTTTCACCTCTATTCTTAAATGCGAAAGAAGACATGATTTCCTATATTTTTTACTTTTTTCTTTTCTACATTTTTCATCCAATTACTTGTTGAAATAACTGGATTGTAGAAGAACAAGGCATCATTTGTAGGGTCTACTCCTCTTATTGCTTCATAAACAGCAGTATACGAATCTTGATCAGGTTTAACATTGATCGTACCGCCTTTTACACAAGAGAAGGCATTTTTTTGTTTTATGACTCCTTCAATGGTTCTAGGAAACTTTGGATTAGTTACTCTGTTAAGAATAACTGAGGCTACAGCAATTTTACCTTCTAAGGGTTCTCCTTTAGATTCTGCATAAACTACCATAGCCATCAAATCAATATCTTCTTTTGTAATGTACAGAGTTTTACTATTATAAGAAAAAACCTCAACAACTTCTTCTTTTTCCTTATATAAGTCTTTAGCTTCGTTATTATTAACTGCTAATATTCTGCTCTCCCCAAGTAAGATGTCTTTTTTTATAGGGATTGCGCTTTGTGTATCAGTTATACTTTCCATTGCACATACCCTAATTCCGCTTAAATAAAAGAAAAAGGTTAAAAAGAAGAATGAAAATAAATATAATTTTTTCATGTTTCTCCTCCTTATGGATAAACCCTGTTCGAAAATAGTTTAACCAATTTTAAGTGGATAATACATTTTTTATTTAATAATATTAGAATATTTTTCTTTATAAGTATTTAATGAGGAGATTAGGTCTTGTCTTTTAGAGAAAGCATTGTCATAAATCTCATCAATATTTTTATCATATGAAGGAGAAGAAGATTCACTTACAATAGTTTCACGCATAGAGTTTAAGTATATCGAACAAAGGTTAATTATAGATTGAAAATCCTCATAACTAGAATATAAGGATTGAGGGACAGATAATGTGGAGCAATCTTTTTGTAACTCTTCTAAGGTTGCTTGTTTTTTGTATATATCATTTAGAATATTATCTAAGGAACCCTTAGTATCATAGCAATGAGTTAATGCTGGCTTTAGATCTTGAGTTAATAAATTTGCGCTTGCATAAAACTTATTAAGAGCATAATTATAGTCACTTTGTATAAGTTTTGTAATATCGGAGTTTAATAAATCTTTTGATGTGTCTAATAGATTAGTTAACAGTTGGTTATTAAATTCATAAAAATTATTAAAACCTGAAAGTTTAGAAACTATACTTTGATGTGAATCATAAAAATCTTTTATATCCTCGAGGTTTTTTATTGAAGTAGTAAGGTCCTTAATATATTCCGGTGAAGAATTTGATTTATCTTTAAGAAGACTAAAGTTAGAATAAAAATTTTTGTAAAGCTCTAAAAGAGGTAAATAATCTGCATATTTACCAGATAAGATGCCAGACTTTTTGTAAGCTTCATTTAATTTTAGAGCAGATGTTTCTCCAATAGTGTAAGAGGAATTAAAATCGTATTTTTCTTCTTTTAAAAGAGTATCATATGATGTGTTTATAGCAGTAATTGTATTTAATAGCTTGGACATTTTATTTCGGGATATAAAGTAATTTGCTATAACGAAGGATATAAGTATTAAGGTTATGGCTATAATAATTAGATAACAAAAGTTCTTTTTTAGTTTCATTGATGCCTCCACATAAAAAATATTATATTTTAATATTATGTTAATTTGGAAAAATTAATTCTAATTTATAAATAATTTCCTTAGACTTATATATTAAGAATCTGCAAATTGGTGTATAATCTAAGATAGAGAGTCTATATTGTAAGGGGTGAGATGAGGTGCAAGATTTCTTGAATTTAACTGTAAATACGATTAAAAATATATCTATATGGTCTGTTTTGGATATTTTAGTTGTTGCTTTTATATTTTATAAAGGATATATGCTTATTAAAGAAACTAGAGCTGAGCAACTATTAAAAGGAATTATATTGATTGTTGCACTTATTCCAATTAGCTACGTATTGAGATTAAATATGCTCTACGTAATTCTTAGTAAAACAATAACAATTGGAGTATTAACAATAGTAATTATATTTCAGCCAGAGATAAGAAGAGCACTAGAGCATTTAGGTAGAACCGCTTTTGATGATATTCATCCCATTCAAGATAAAGAAGAACTAGGAAAAGTAATTAATGAGATAGTTAATGCAATAGAATCTCTATCAAAATCTAAAACAGGAGCATTAATAGCAATTGAGCAGAGCACTGGATTAGGAGAAGTTATACAAACGGGAACAAAAATAGATGGGATAGTTTCTTCAGCCATATTAGAAAATATTTTTGTAGTAAACACACCATTACATGATGGGGCAACAATTATTAGAGAAAATAGAATAATAGCATCTGGGTGTGTGCTCCCCTTAACAGGAAATGGGGAAATAAACAAGAAGCTTGGAACAAGGCATAGAGCTGGAATAGGAATTTCAGAGGTATCTGATGCAATAATAGTTATTGTATCAGAAGAAACAGGTACGATTTCCTTAGCTATAAATGGCAGGTTAACAAGAAATTACGATAAAGAGAAACTAAGAACTGTTCTAACGAAAGTAATTGAAAGTAAGCAAAATAGAAGGGTTAAAACTGCTGGGGAAAGGGTGAAAGCATGGATCAAAAAGTTAGCAAAAAACAACAAATAATAATACAAATAATTTGTGTAATACTTTCTTTTGGTTTATGGCTATACATATCAAATGTTGAAAGTCCCGTTAGAACATATACCCTTGAAAAGGTGCCAGTAGAAATCTTAAATGAAGGAACACTTAAAAATTCAGGATTAGTACTAGAACCAAATCAGAAAGTATATGTTGATTTAAAGTTAGAAGGCCCTTCATCAGAGGTTTATTCAGTAAAAAAGGAGCAGTTTAAGATTACTGCAGATCTAGAATCATATGCACTAAAGAAAGGACAAAATAATGTGCCTGTTGAGATAGTAGATTATCCTTCAAACATAAATATAAAAAATGACGGATTTTTGAGAGTTACTATAGTAATAGATCAATTAGAAACCAAAACCATATCAGTTAAAAATGAATTGAATATTTCTACCAGAAAAGAATATTATGCAGGCGAACCAACCTTATCAGTCAATAAAGGGACAATTTCAGGACCATCAAAATATGTGAATTCTGTAGCAAGTCTTGTGGCTAAAGGAGACTTCTTAAATTTAGATAAGGATTTTTCAACCTCTGTAAAGTTAGTCCCAGTGGATAGTAGTAATAATAAAGTAGAAAATATAAATATAGAGCCAGCTAATATCGATGTAACAATACCGGTTAGACAGTTAAAACCAATAAAGGTTAATGTCATAACTACGGGTAATCTTCCAAGTGGACTATCATTAAAATCAATATTATCTGAAGATGAATATATCGAACTTCAGGGAAATGCAAGGGTCATAGATAATATTGCTTCTATAGATACTGAAGCAATTGACTTATCGAAGATAACTTCAAGTGGAAGTGTTAAGGTTAATTTGAAGTTCCCTGATGGAGTTACTTCTCAAACTAAAGAAGTTAATGTTGATATTCAGTTAGAAAAAATAATAAGTAAAGATATCTTGGTACCAGTTACGGTGAAATCATTAGGAGATGGATTAGCATCTTCTTTGAATAAAACACAAGTAAAGGTAACAATAAGTGGTTTAGAAAGCAATGTAAATAAATATACACCTGATATGTTTAAAGGAGAAATAGATTTATCAAATTTGGCAGAAGGAACTTATGACCTGACACCTAAGATTACGGCAGGTAATTCGAACAATATCACAATTTCACCACAAGAAAAAGTTACAGTTGTTATTACGAAAAAGTAGAATTTTTATAAAGTAAAAGGAAGAAGTTATAGTTATAATGAAACATATAATTTCTTCCTTAAAATTTACTCAAAACTTTTTTTATGTTAAAATAACCTTTATGTCTATATAGATTATTAGGAGGACTTATGGCGATTAGAATAAATAATTTAACATTAAATATAGAAGAGGATAATTCATCCTTGTCAAAAAAAATTGCAAAGAAGTTGGGAATAGGGGTAAAAAACTTACCTGAAATTAGAATAATAAAAGAATCAATAGATGCTAGAAAAAAAGATAGTATAAAGATAAATTATTGTGTTGAAGTTTCTATGGAAAATGAGGAACAATTAGTTAAGAAGATAAATGATAAAGATGTAAAAATAGAAGATGATGTATATGAAGAAGAATTTAACTTAGGAACTAAAAAATTAAATACTAGACCAGTAGTAATTGGTATGGGTCCTGCGGGATTATTTGCAGCTCTTTTACTAGCTAGAAAAGGATATAGACCAATAGTTTTTGAAAGAGGGGAAGAAATAGATAATAGAAGTAAGACAGTGGATTTATTTTGGGCAGATGGGACTCTAAAAGAAAGTTCAAATGTACAATTTGGAGAAGGTGGAGCAGGGACATTTTCTGATGGTAAGCTAACTACTAGAATAAAAGATGCTAGATGCAGCTATGTACTTAAAGCGTTAGTTAAAGGTGGAGCACCAGAAGAAATAATATATAAGGCTAAGCCTCATGTTGGTACAGATATATTAAAAGAGGTTGTGAAAAATATAAGGGAAGAGATAAAGGCTCTAGGTGGAGAGGTGAACTTTAATTCTACCTTGAATAATATAACTATGGAAAATGGAAAAATAAAAGAGATACAAGTAGATGAAATGAAAATTCCATGTGAAACTCTTATTTTAGCAATTGGGCACAGTTCAAGGGATACATATGAAATGTTAAATAGAAGTGGTATACATATGGAACAAAAACCATTTGCTATAGGAGTTAGAGTAGAACATCCACAGGAGCTAATTGATAAAAATCAGTATGGAAAATATGCAGGACATCCAAAACTACATGCAGCAGAATATAGACTTTCGCATACATCTAAAGAAACTGGAAGAGGGGTTTATTCATTTTGTATGTGTCCTGGTGGATTAGTAGTAGCAACAGCTTCAGAAGAGGGAAGACTAGTTACAAATGGTATGAGCTATCATGCAAGAGATAAGCAAAATGCTAATTCAGCAATAGTAGTTACTGTAGCACCAGAAGATTTCCAAAGCAAATCTCCTTTGGCGGGTATAGAGTTTCAAAGAAAATATGAGGAACTAGCCTATAAAGCTGGTGGAGGAAACTTTATAGCACCAGTACAATTAATAGGAGATTTTTTAAAGGATACAAAATCACAAAGAATTGGCAGCGTTGAGCCAAGTTATAAACCAGGTTATGAACTATCAGATATGAGAAAATGTTTGCCTGAATTTGTTATAAGTTCACTTAAAGAAGGGCTAGTTGCATTTGACAGAAAGATAAATGGTTTTGCAGAAGAAAATGCGATAATGACTGGAATTGAAACAAGAACATCTGCGCCAGTTAGAATTCCTAGAAATGAAAAGCTTCAAAGCATATCCTTGGAAGGGTTATATCCAGCGGGAGAAGGTGCGGGCTATGCAGGAGGAATTATATCAGCGGCAGTAGATGGGTTAAAGGTAGCCGAGAACTTAATA
The DNA here is from genome assembly GCF_028728205.1 of Clostridium sp. 'White wine YQ'. Lineage (NCBI taxonomy): Bacteria > Bacillati > Bacillota > Clostridia > Eubacteriales > Clostridiaceae > Clostridium > Clostridium sp. 'White wine YQ'. The sequence continues at coordinate 243,908 of NZ_JAQYUU010000007.1, read as the reverse complement.
AAAGAATATTCGCCATGTTAAATGTGCAATTCATAGTATAGCTTCTAAAAATTTAGAAGCTTATACTATGTAAAATGATTTTCGCATTATACTATGTTAATAAATTATATATAATTTAAATTTTCTGAAAAATAATGTTTTATGATTTTTTTCTGATAAAATAGTAATTGGATATTTCTGAAATGCATTGTTATAAAATTAACAATTTATTTCAGAAAATATACCTTAAATAACTAAAGACGTAAGAAAAGTATTTAAAATAAATAAAAGAGGTGTAATAAATGAGCAAGAATTTTGACGATTTATTATCAAAGTTACAAAGTGTAAAAACAAAAAAAGTTGCAGTTGCGGTTGCACAAGACGAACCTGTGCTTGAAGCTATTAAAGAAGCAAAAGATCAAGGCTTTGCAGATGCTATTTTAGTAGGGAATAAAGTTGAGATTGAACAAATAGCTAAAAAGATAGACATGGATTTAACTAAGTTTGAAATTATTCATGAAGCAGATGTTAAAAAAGCAGCTTTATTTGCTGTTCAATTAGTATCAAGTGGAAAAGCTGATATGGTAATGAAAGGTTTAGTTGATACAGCTACATTTTTAAGAAGTGTTTTAAACAAAGAAGTTGGATTAAGAACTGGAAAATTAATGTCTCACGTAGCAGTTTTTGAAGTTGATAAATTAGATAGATTACTATTCTTAACTGATGCAGCATTTAATACTTACCCAGATCTTAAAGCTAAAGTTGATATAGTAAATAACTCAGTTAAGGTTGCTAGAGCATGCGGAATCAAACTTCCAAAGGTAGCTCCTATATGTGCAGTTGAGGTGGTAAACCCAGATATGCCAGCTACTGTGGATGCAGCACTATTATCTAAGATGTCAGAAAGAGGACAAATTAAGGGATGTGTAATTGATGGACCTCTAGCGTTTGACAATGCTTTATCAGAAGAAGCAGCTCATCATAAAAATGTTACTGGTGAAGTTGCAGGGAAAGCTGATATATTCTTATTACCAAACATAGAAACAGCAAATGTAATGTATAAATGTTTAACATATCTTTCTCATTCAAGAAACGGAGGATGCTTAGTAGGAACTTCAGCTCCAGTTATATTAACTTCTAGAGCAGATTCTGTTGAAACTAAAGTTAATTCAATAGCACTTGCAGCACTAGTTGCAGAAAGTAAATAATAATTTAAGGAGGATTATAAAATGGCTTACAAACTATTAATCATTAATCCAGGCTCTACATCTACCAAAATAGGTGTTTATGAGGATGAAAAGGAATTATTTGAAGAAACATTAAGACACTCAGCAGAAGAAATAGGTAAATATGCATCAATCTTTGAACAAAAGGATTTTAGAAAAGAAGTAATTCTTAAAGTTTTAGCGGATAAAAACTTTGATATTAAATCTCTAAGTGCAGTAGTAGGCAGAGGTGGAATGCTAAAACCTATACCAGGTGGTACTTATAATGTAAATGAAGCTTTACTAGCAGATTTAAAGGTAGCAGCATATGGTCAACATGCTTCAAATCTTGGAGCTATATTGGCTAATGAAATAGCTAAAGAAATAGGAGTAAATGCATTTATAGTTGATCCAGTTGTTGTTGATGAATTAATAGATGTAGCTAGATTATCAGGAGTACCTGAACTTCCAAGAAAATCAATATTCCATGCATTAAACCAAAAAGCTGTAGCAAAAAGATATGCTAAAGAACATAATAAAAAATATGAAGATGTTAACTTAGTTGTTGTTCATATGGGTGGAGGAGTATCTGTAGGAGCTCATAAAGCTGGTAGAATTATTGATGTAAATAATACTTTAGATGGAGAAGGTCCATTTTCTCCAGAAAGAGCAGGATCAACTCCTGCTGGAGACTTAATTAAATTATGCTTTAGTGGAAAATACACTGAAGATGAACTTTATAAAAAAATAGTTGGTAAAGGTGGATATGTAGCTTACCTAAATACTAACGATGCTAGAGATGTTTCGAAGTTAGTTCATGAAGGAAATGAAGAAGCAAAGTTAGTTTATGGAGCATTTATTCATCAAGTTACAAAAGCTATTGGAGAATATTCAGTAGTGTTAGAAGGTAAAATAGATGCTATAATTCTTACTGGCGGTATCGCATATGGTAAGGAAGTTACTGAAGCTATAGAAAAGAAAGTTAGCTGGATTGCACCAGTTGTAGTATATCCAGGAGAAGATGAGCTTTTAGCTTTAGCACAAGGTGCTATAAGAGTTCTTAGCGGAGAAGAAACAGCTAAAGAATATTAAAATAGAATTATTATATATTTAAAATAGTAGAAATCCTTTGATTTCTACTATTTTTTTTTTTTTTTTTTTCTAAAATATTTCATTTTTATGAAGGACTCTTAGGATTTTTATACTTTTATTTTAAGAAAAACTTAAGGGATTGTTAATTTAATAATTAGAATTAATTGGTAACATAAGTTAGGTGAGGGGAGGAAGATGAATGAAAGTATTAGAAGTAAAAAATGTAAAAAAGAAACTAGGTAAGAAAGAAATCATAAAGGGTATTTCTTTTTCAGTAGAAGAAGGAGAGATATTCGGATTTCTAGGACCAAATGGTGCAGGTAAAACCACAACTATAAGAATGCTTGTAGGACTTATTGCCCCTAATGAGGGAACTATACAAATCTTAGGGCATGATATACAAAAAGATAGAGAAAAAGCATTAGCTAATTTAGGTGCTGTAGTTGAAAATCCGGAACTTTATGGATATCTTTCTGGAAGAGAAAACCTTATGCAAATTGCGAGAATAAGAAAAGTACCTAAAGAAGATGTTGAGGAAATAATTAAACTTATAGGTTTAGAAAATAGAATAGGTGATAAGGTTAAGAAATATTCTTTAGGTATGAAACAGAGACTAGGGTTAGGAGCTGCATTACTTGGAAATCCAAAGCTTATGATATTAGATGAACCTACAAATGGACTAGATCCATCAGGAATATTAGATTTTAGAGAAATTGTAAAGAAGGCAGCAAAAGAAAGAGGAATGTCTGTATTTGTTTCTTCACATATATTAAGTGAAGTACAACATTTGTGTGACAGAGTTGCATTTATAAATGGTGGAGAAATTAAGTCAGTTGAGAAGGTAAATGAAGATGGAGTAGCGACCCAAAAAGATACTATGGTTGTTGTTACTACTGATGATGATAAGGCTGTTAAGGTTATCAAGGAGTTAGAAGTTATTCATAGTGTTAATATATATGATGGAGAAGTTGTAGTTTCCATAGACAAAGGTAGTTCCCCTAAGTTAATACAAGAATTGGTAGCTAAAGATATAGAAATTATAGAGATTTATAGAAAACACAAAGGGCTAGAACAGAGATATATGGAACTTGTGGAAGGAGGGGTAAGGTAATGTTATTTACATTAACTAAAAATGAATTAAGAAAGATATTCGGTAGAGGAAAAACCTATGTAGTCTCAATATTATTTGTAGCCTTTGTAGCACTATTGTTTATAGGGAATAACATAAGTGAAAATAGAGCAAAAAAGGCAAATTCACCTGAAGGAAGAGTAGCGACATTAAAGGAAAATATAAGCTGGTTGAATCAAGATATGAAGCAGCTTGAAGCAAAATCAGCTTCTGATAGCAGCGTTGAAGCTAAGAAGAATGATCTCAAGTTAAGCATAGATAGGGCTCAAGCAGCACTAGATAAATTAGAAAAACAAATAAAAGAAGGTACTGTTACAGACGATTGGAAAGCAAATCTAGACCAAGAAATAACTAGTTTAAAGCAACAAATAAATGATGAAACACAACCTGATAGGTATAAGAGTCAACTTAAAACAAGATTAGATGAATTAAATTATTATAAGACTAATGATTTAAAACCTATAGAGTCATGGCAGATTAAAGGGTACAATTTCATTGAGCAAATAATACAAATTTTAGGAATGGTATTCTTAGCAGTAGGTATTGCAATATTTATGAGTGATATGGTATCAGGAGAATTTACACCTCCAACTATGAAATTTTTAATTATACAACCAGTTTCAAGAGGAAAGGTATTATTATCAAAGTTTATAGCAGTAGTTATAAGTTGTGTAAGTCTAATATTATCAATTGAAGTAGTGGCGTTCTTATTAATAGGGTTAACTAAGGGATTTGGATATGCAAAAATGCCAATTATGTTTAATGCTAAATATGCATTTGATATGAGTAAGGCTCAAGAAGGAGGAGGACATCAGTTAGTTCAAGTTGCAGGTACTGGTGAAATGATACCACAGTGGAATTTCACAATTAGAATGTTTCTTGTACAGATTTTATTTATAGTTGCATGCTGTGCATTTGTATTTTTGATTTCATCACTATTTAAAACTAGTATGATTTCTATGGCAGTTACTACATCATTATTTACATTGGTACAAATATTATCTCAAGTTCTATCTCCAGTTAAAAAGATTGCTAATTTCCTATTTACATCTTATGGAGATGCAGGTGGACTTTTAAGTGGGTATATGGCAGTTCAGTATAATAACCCCAACATGACGTTAGCTTTTGGGATTGCAGTAATGATAATAACAACTATAGTATTTTATATAATATCTCATGTAGTATTCACTAAGAGAGATATATTAATATAACAAGTTACTCATATATTCCTCTATTAATGGATAAACTTATGATATAATTTAAGTAAATATTTAGCTATTAAGTTAAATTCTTATAAGGTTGTAGGAGGGATAATATGAGCTTGAATTGGAGTTTAAAAGAATTATACGAATCTTTTGAAAGTCATGAGTTTAGAGAAGATTTAAGAAATACAAGTAGTTTAATTGATGAATATAATACTTGGGCGGACAAGGTAACAAGTAATTATGAAGATTTATTAAAAAAGATAGAAGATTATATAGAAAAAACTAGTGAATTAAAGAACTATTTCTTTAAACTTGGATCCTTTATCGAACTTTCATTAAGTGTAAATACTAAGAATTCAGAAGCGTTAAAAGCATCTGATATATTAAATCAAAATGTAAGTAATATGGCGGAAGCAAATGCAAAATTAGATAAATGGCTTGGAGGAATAAAACATATTGATAAGTTAATTTCTTCATCTAAAATTCTTAAGGAACATGAGTTTTTCTTAAGGGAAAAGATTGAAATGAACAAATATGTTTTAAGTGATAAAGAAGAAGGGGTTATAGCTAAAATGCAGAATACTGGTTCTACTGCTTGGCTTAAACTTAAAGATTCATTGATTTCAAATCTTCAGGTAGAAATAGAGATGGATGGAGAAATTAAAAAACTACCATTAACTGTTGTACTTACAATGGCTTATGACAAAGATAAGGAAATAAGGAAAAAAGCATATGAGGCTGAAATTAAATCCTATAAAAAAGTGGAAGATGGAGTGGCAGCTGCTTTAAATGCTATCAAAGGAGAAGCACTTACTATAAGTGATATGAGGGGATATAAATCTCCTTTAGAGATGACACTTATAAATTCTAGGATGGAAGAAAAAACTCTAAATGCAATGATGACAGCAATGAAAGAATATCTTCCTAGTTTTAGAAAATATTTAAGAAAAAAAGCTGAGATATTAGGATATAAAAATGGCCTTCCTTTTTACGAATTGTATGCTCCAGTATCTGAGGGGGACATGGAATTTGATTGTGAAAGAGGAAAAGCTTTTGTAGAAGATAATTTTAGAACATTCAGTAAACATCTTGGAGATTTTGCAAGAAGGGCCTATGAAAATGAATGGATAGATTTTATGCCAAAGGAAGGGAAAGTAGGGGGAGGTTTCTGTGAAAATCTTCACTTCATTGGAGAAAGCAGAATACTTTTAAACTATGGAAATTCTTTTAATGATGTTGTAACACTTGCTCATGAACTTGGACATGGATTCCATGGGGAATGCCTAAGGAAGGAAAAAGTATTAAACTCTGATTATCCAATGCCAATTGCAGAGACAGCATCAACTTTTTGTGAAACAATAGTAAAGAAAGCAGGAATTAAGAATGGAAATCCTCAAGAAGCTTTCTCAATACTTGAAACAGAAATAAGTGGATGTACTCAAGTAATAGTTGATATATATTCAAGATTCCTTTTTGAAAGCGAAGTATTTGAAAGAAGAAGAAATGGAGCATTATCTGCGGATGAAATTAAAGAGATAATGATAAAGGCACAAAAAGAAGCTTATGGGGATGGATTAGATGAAAATTATCTTCATCCATATATGTGGACTTGGAAGCCACACTATTATTATGTAGATAGTAATTTTTATAATTTCCCTTATGCATTTGGATTATTATTTGCAAAAGGATTATATGCTAAATATTTAAATAGTGGAGAAAAGTTCACAGAAGACTATGAGAAATTATTAGCTATCACTGGAAGAAATAAGCTTGAAGATGTGGCTAAGGTTATGGAAATAGATATAACAAACGTAGATTTTTGGAGAAGCTCTCTCAAGACAATAGAAGAAGATATAGAAGAGTTCATAGAACTAAGTAAAAGTATAAAATAATGGTTTAAAGGTATAGTGGGAGCTGATTTTGGAGGACAACTCAAAGTTAGCTCTCATTAATAATGTTTTTATAAAAAATTAAAATTATCAGGTAGTATTATTAGTTGTGAAATTTTGTTAAAGGTTGTAAAATAATATTATCAATTAAAAGAGGTGATTCAGTGAGAACTTCGCTTAATATAACCAATAAGCTTACAATGCTTAGTGAGATGAGCAATGATTCAACATTCCAAATACTTCAATATGATGCTTTAGAAGGTGGCAGTGATATAGATAATGCCATTAAGCTAAAATATATGAGAGATGCTGGAATTAAATTAAAACAGGTTAGAATTATTTTAGATGAGAGCTCAGTTAATATAGGTCCAGGAACCTTGAGTTATATGAAAGGTGACATAACTATTAGTAATAAAGTAGGCGGTGTAGTTGGATTAGGCAAAAAGTTATTTGCAAGTAAAGTTACAGGAGAACCTTTATTTAAGCCACAGTGCGAAGGTACAGGTGAAATATTTTTAGAACCTAGTTTTGGACATTTTGCACTGATAGAGCTGGAAGATGAAGAAATAATAGTTGATGATGGATTGTTTTTTGCTTGTGAAGGCAGTATTGAAGTAGGAGCAGCAAGAGTTAAGAAAATTAGTGCAATGGCTTTTGGTGAGGAAGGATACTTTCAAACTAAGCTTTCAGGAAGTGGGATTGTAGTTTTAGAGATACCTGTTCCAGAAAAAGAAATTTTTAAGTGTACTTTGATAAATGATACTTTAAAAGTGGATGGTAATTTTGCTATACTAAGAAGTGGTGAAATTGAATTTTCTGTTGAGAAAAGTACTAAATCAATAGTTGGTACAGCGGCATCAGGTGAAGGATTACTTAATGTTTATAGGGGAACAGGACAAATATGGCTTATTCCAACTAAAAATATATATAATGAGCTAAAGACAAAGGGGTTAGAGTATGAATCTAAACCTCATGGTGACATAGATACGAATGTTTAAAGCTCAAATAGTTTGTAAGGAGGAAGAAAGATGAATATCGAAGTTGTTATATCTTTAGTATTAGTAGGAGCACTACTAATAGGTGGGATTGTTATGAATATAAAAATTGAGAAGTTAGAAAAAATGAATAAGTTAGAAGAAAAAAAGAATAAGTAGAATATTAGGGGGTGGCTTTTATATGGAGCTACCCTTAATTATGGACACTTTCATAAGGTCATACATAAAGTGAAGTAGGTGGACTTTATGAAAATGTTTATATTGTAAAGTTGTATGGAAGAAATATTTTTTGTATAATTATATTTGTGAAAAATTTATTACTTAAAACGAAAGAGTGAGGTAATTTTATATGGGAAGAATGTTTGGAACAGATGGGGTAAGAGGAATAGCAAATACAGAGCTTACATCAGAGTTAGCATATAACTTAGGTAGAGCAGGGGCTTATGTATTAACAGAGGGAACTCATAAACCGAAGATTTTAGTTGCTAAAGACACTAGAATTTCAGGAGATATGTTAGAATCAGCGCTAATTGCAGGTATACTTTCTGTTGGAGCAGAAGCTATTTCATTAGGGGTTATACCAACACCAGCTGTGGCATACTTAACAAGAAAATATGGAGCAGATGCAGGGGTAATGATTTCAGCATCTCATAATCCGGTTGAATATAATGGAATTAAGTTTTTTGATGATAAAGGATATAAACTTTCTGATGAATTAGAAGATGAAATACAAAGAGTAATAGAAACAGGATTTAAGGAAGTACCTTCACCAATAGGACCTGATTTAGGAAGAAGAATAGAAGAAGTAGGTGCATTAGAAGATTATATAGAATTTGCTAAAGAAACTATTTCTGTAGATTTGAGAGGAATAAAGGTTGCACTAGATTGTGCTAATGGAGCATGTTACTCAGCTGCAGTTAAAGCTTTCAGAGATCTTGGAGCAGAGGTATATGTAATAAATGATAATCCAGATGGAACTAATATAAATGAAAAATGTGGATCAACGCATCCAGAAGAGCTAATGGATTATGTAGTTAGAAAAGGGTGTCATGTAGGGTTTGCATTTGACGGAGATGCTGATAGATGTTTAGCAGTAGATGAAACTGGTAAATTAATTGACGGCGATTTTATAATGACTTTATGTGCAAAGCATCTTAAGGAATTGGGAAGATTAAAGGATGACACTTTAGTTGTTACTGTAATGAGTAACTTAGGACTAATGCTTGCTTGTGAAAAGGAAGGAATCAAAACGTCTATAACTAAGGTTGGAGATAGATATGTTTTAGAAGAAATGATGAAAAGTGGCCATGTATTGGGAGGAGAACAATCAGGACATATTATATTCTTAGAATATAATACTACTGGAGATGGATTAGTTACTGCATTACAAGTTGCTTCAACAATTAAGAGAAGTGGAAAATCATTAAGTGAATTAGCAAGTATAATGCATCAACTACCACAGGTTTTAGTTAATGCTAAAGTTCCTAATGATAAAAAAGATATTCATGAAACAGATGAAGAAATTAAAGGTGAAATAAAGAAGATAGAGGAAGCACTTCATGGTTGCGGAAGAGTACTGATTAGACCTTCAGGTACAGAACCACTAGTTAGAGTTATGTTAGAAGGAGAAGATCAAGAAGAAATTGATAAAATGGCTAACGAATTAGCAGCATTAATATTAAAAAAAGCTAATGCTTAGTATATAATTAAAATTTAATATTACTAGATTGTAAAACCGTAATAAAATGCATTTTTGTTACGGTTTTCCTATTTAAATAAATTAGATAAGTTGATATAATTAGCTTAAAATTATACTAATGAAACAAAAATTATACCTTGAAAAACCTACCATAAATGAACTTCTGGCTATAATATTGAATATATTTCAATATATAATTTTTGGATGACTTATTTCAAAGGAGAATAAAGAAATGAATATATCATTTGCTGTAATAAGTGACATTCATCTAAAAAGTAAAACTACAAAAGATGAAAAAAAATTTAAAAAAGCTTTAGAAGTAGTAAATAGATTAAGACCTGAATTAGATGCCATGATTATTGCAGGAGACATTACTCATGGAGGGAAAAAATCAGAATATACTAAATTTAAAAATATATATAATGAATATGGAAACCCTAGTGCAGAAAAGATTTTTGTTATGGGAAATCATGATTACTGGAATGGACTGCCTATTAAAATGGCTCAAAAAAGGTTTAAGGAATTTACAGGTGGTTTAATTCATTCTCATAAGATTATAAAAGGATTCCATTTTATTTCTGTAAGCACAGAAGGAAGATGGAGAGATGGGCACTTTACTTCAAAATTATTGAAATGGGTTAAAGAAAGACTTGAGATAGCAAAAAGTGATGATCCTAAGAAACCAATATTTTTTACAGTTCACCAGCATATAAAAGATACTGTGTATGGAAGTGAAGAGTGGAGTAATAAATCATTTTACAAGGTTTTGAAAGATTATCCTCAGGTAGTAACTTTTACAGGACATTCACATCACCCTTTAAATGATCCTAGATCGATACACCAAAGAGATTTCACATCTATAGGAACTGCATCTGTTAGCTATATAGAGATGGAAAAAGGAAAGGTGAATGGAAGTATTCCACCAAGAGCTGATGAGTTTTCACAAGGATTATTAATAAATGTATCTGAAGACAATAAAGTTATAATTGAAGCCATAGATTTTGTTAATGAAAAGATTATAAATACTCCATGGGTGTTAGAAGGTATTGGAGATAAGTCTAAGTTTAAATATACCGATGATAGGTACAAACGTGGAATTAAACCATACTTTAAAGGTAAAATGGTTAAATTAAAAGAAGTTACAAGTGATTCAGTAACTATAATATTTAATCAAGGAAAGCATAAAGATTTTATTCATTCTTATAAAATTGAGGTTATTAATAAAATTACCGGTAAAATTCATAAGGAATTTTTAGCTTTTTCAGATTTTTATTTAAATAAGTCAAAGACTAAACTATCTGTTAAGTTAACAGGGCTTATGAAAAATACAAAATATAATCTTAAAATAAAGGCATTAGAATCCTTTGGAAGTGAAAGTGAAGATTATTTAACAGCTACTTTTGAGACAATGAATAAATCCAGAATTAAGACAATAACTGATAATATTATGCTTTGTATAGAATATTTATTCCCATCAGCACAAAAAAGATAAAAAAGAGAATTAAAAAAATCTCTTAAGCAAAAAATATAGCTGAAGGGAGTGATAGTTTTGGTACAAAGAAGAGAAAATAATGCATTACAAAAAGGTCAAAGAAGGCAAAAGCTGCATAATAACCAAGATAATAGAGGAAATGATAAAAAGCCTGCTGAATATGAAAATTTTAATGGTGAAGAAATTAAATAAGTATTAAATAAAAAATCTACAAGTGATAGCTACTTGTAGATTTTTTATTGCAAAAAAACTTTTCTATGTAGAAATTTTTTGATAAGAATAAAAACAAATAAAAGAATAGGAATAATATAAAATAAAGGGAACCACAAATTGTAAGGTACTATTTTAAGACCTGTTTCTAGATGCTCTGGATCACTGGAAGCCATATTAGTGCCCAGGTAAAAAACAATCAAGGAAACTGGAATAATTGTTTTATTTTTGTTCCTTGTGTAAAGTAATTTCTGCACACCTTTAATTGCACAAAATACATGAATAAATAATTTGAAAAAGGCTGTTGTTAGAAAGAACAATACATTTATAGAATCTAGATTTTCTATGAAATCACCTATGCTAATAGTTCGAATCAATCTGTATAGTGGTAATTTACTTCTAGAAAAGGTAGTTGCCCCTACAACCATAATAGCCAAAACATCAAGTAATGCAATAAAAATTCCTGAAAATAAGGTTGCAAGTAAAGTACTTTTAATTAGTTTGTTTTGATCTCTAACTTCTGGCCAAATCATTGTAAATTCAATTGTTTGGCCAAAAGTTTGAGTTATACCTAAGGGAAAAACTGAGTTCAATGTATTCTTTAGACCTTTGTCTAAGAAAGGTTTAAGATATTGAATGTGCACAGCGTCAGAAAAAAGTATTAATAAAATTTCTATCGTAGATAGCAAAAGTATGACAGGTAAAAAAATTTCACCTAAGCGTCCTATTACTTCAAGACCTCCATATAAAGCATACACTATAACAATCATGAATATTAGCTGAACTATAATGGAGGGAGTTCTAAGGAGGATTGTAGTTGGTACTAATATTTCTAAGTCCTGCAACATACGTCCACCATCATACATAAATTCTAGTACATAGATCCAAGCAATAGTGAATCCTATCCATTTCCCAAAATACTTTGGAAACCATTCAACAAGGGTCAATTCAGGATTACATTTCATTAAATAAAGATAGAGTAGGTTAATTAGTAAACCTATAAAAGCAGATATCAGAACTGAAATCCAAGCAGCTCTTCCAGCTTCTGAGGCAAAACCAAATATAATTGTACTTCCGATTTCAAATAAAACCATTAGACAAAACAATTGATAGTTAGAAATTTTTTGCATGATAAATCTCCTTAAAGATTTTAATGGTTATTTATAGTTTCTTTTTCCACGTATAATTGTAAGAAATGAAAGAGGTAAAGATAGAGTAAAAAGAAACAATGGTAGTAGCCATGGTTTATCAAGCATAACATATGATTTCCAGGAAAATATAAAGTCAATCATTTACTAAAACCACCTTTATGTAGATAAAACTTTTTTGTAAAACACTTTTTTTATAAGGATAAATACAAATAACAGAATAGGTAAAATATAAAATAAAGGGAACCATAAATTGTTTGGTACTACATTAATACCTACTTCTATATGCCCTGGGCCATTAGCAGCCATGTTTGTTCCAAGATATAAAACAATCAGGGAAACTGGAATAATTGTTTTATTTTTGTTATTTGTATAAAGTAATTTCTGAACACCTTTAATTGCGCAATATATATGAATAAATAATTTGAAAAATGCAGTTGTTAGAAAAAATAATACATTTATAGCATCTAAGTTTTCGATGAATTTACCTATGCTAATAGTTCTAATTAATCTATATAGAGGTAATTTACTTCTAGAAAAGGTAGTTGCCCCTACAACCATGATAGCTAAAACATCAAGTAATGCAATAAATAGTCCTGAAAAAAGGGTTGCAAGTAAAGTGCTTTTAATTAGTTTGTTTTGATCTCTAACTTCTGGCCAAATCATTGTAAATTCTATTGTTTGCCCAAAGGTTTGAGTTATTCCTAAGGGGAAAACTGAATTTAGTGTATTCTTAAGCCCTTTATCCAAAAAAGGCTTAAGATATTGAAAGTGTACAGTATCAGAAAAGAATATTAAAATAATTTCTAAAGTCGAAAGAATTAATATGATTGGAAAAAATAATTCACCTATCCTACCTATTATTTCAAGACCTGCATATAGTGCATAGACAATAACAAGCATAAATATTATCTGCACTACAAAGCTTGGAGTTCTAGGGAGGATTGTATTTGGAACTAAAAGTTTTAAATCCTGTAACCCCCTTCCTCCATCATACATAAATTCAAGAACATAAAACCAAGCAATAGGAAGTCCTATCCACTTTCCGAAATGTTTTGGAAACCATTCAATTAAAGTCAATCCTGGGTTAACCTTAGATAAATAAAGGTAGAGCAGATTAATTAATAATCCTATAAAAGCAGATATTAATACTGAAATCCAAGCAGCTCTTCCAGCTTCCGCTGCAAATCCAAAAATAATAGTGCTTCCAATTTCATATAAAACCATTAGAGAAAATAGTTGGAAGTTTGAAATCTTTTGCATTTTAATTCTCCTTAAAGACTTAAATATTATTTTATAAGTTCTTCCTCCTTTTTTAAAATTGATTTTGAATCAAATCCTGTTGAAAATATTTTCACCTTAGTATTAATAATAATTTTTGATTTAGAAAATTCATTATTCCAGTTATCTTTAAAAACAGCATCCCATTGTTTTGGGTATTTGCCATGAACTATTGCACCAAAACCTATCACGTCTAATTTATATTGCTTCTGCACTTTGTCTAAAGATTCATAAATCATTTCATTAATTGCTTTAGCATACATTTCTTGAGCATATTGAATTGCATAGTGGCTACTAAGATCTAGTTTCGATGAACTTTCATATATAGTAGCCTCAGCCGATATATTTACAATGAATTCTATATTATCGTCTTTTAATATAGGCTCTATCTTGGTTTTAGCTCTCTCTATTCTTCCAGATATTAAACCACCGCCTTTTTCATTAGGAACTTTTGCAGTAATCATTCCATTTTTGATTTCATTTCTTAACCAAAGAATTCCTCTTGTGTCTCTATCAGTTATAAATCCAGCTAATTTATCTTCTTTAAATACTGCAGAGCCTGGAACTGATAATAATGCCTTGTTATTTGGACTGCTATAATCTACAGAAGATATTCTTTGTATTACAGGTGCTATTGCTTCCACACCTTCTTCAGTCATGGAATATAATATATCTTTGTATCTAAGCTTAAGAGATAAATTCAAATCTTCTAATTTGCTGATTTCTTCAAATGGATTATTTTCTATAGGTGATTTTATCTCTAAAATATCAGAAGCCTTACCTTTAGAAAATAAAATGTATGTTTTTAGGGGCACTTGTTGATCTCTTGAGAAGAAATCAAGAATATCAGAAAGTCCTGAAGTTGCAGTAGATTCTCCTACAATCACACATTCAGTTTGGGATAAAAAAATTTCTCTAGATAATTTTTTTTCTATTTTCCTATAAGCATCAATTATATCTTCTCCTTCGGCGGAAACTAAAATAGTATTACTTTGACCACCTGGAGTTTCACTTTTATTAGTTGTCTGCCTAGGTATTGAAGATAAAAGTGTAAGAGTAATTGTACCATCTTTATTAGTATCAAGAGCTATGGCAGAAACAATTAAAAGATGGTCTAATTCTTTTTTATCCCAGCAACTAACTAGAAAATTAGACATCATCAAGAATGTAAAAAGTAAAGATAAAACTTTTTTATACCTCATAATGTACTCACTCCTAAACTTACAAGCATTAGTGTTTAATCTTTAGTAGAACTTTTTCGCTTAATGTTTTTCTTATTTATATATTCAGGACGTTTATTCATAAAACTCCAGGGAACTCTAACCACAACGTCTTTAAGGCTGGATAAATCCAAAGGAGCTAATGGTGATAAATAAGGTATACCAAAAGAATCTAATTTGGCCATGTGAATTAATACAACAAGAAAACCAATAAACATTCCATATAGCCCAAAGGTACCAGCAAGTATCATCATAAAAAATCTAAGTACTCTAACTGATAAGGATAAGTTATATCTAGGAATGATAAAGGAAGCTATTCCTGTTATGGAAACAATGATAACCATTGAGGAAGATACTATTCCAGCTTTAACGGCAGCATCACCTATAACTAGAGCACCAACAACACTTACAGTTTGACCAGTACCGCTGGGTAATCTTAGACCTGCCTCTCTTAGTCCTTCAAAAAATATTTCCATTACTATAGCCTCAACAAGTACTGGAAAAGGAACATTTTCTCTCGATGCCCATATGGTAAATAATAATTTTTTAGGAATCATACCTTGATGAAAAGTTAATAATGCAATATAAAAAGAAGGCAAAGAAAAAGCTAAACCTAAAAAAATGTATCTTACAAAACGAATCATAGTACTTGGAAGATATCTTTCATAAGAATCTTCACTAGTTTGCATGGTTTCAAAGAGAGTTTGAGGTGCCATAAGAGCTACAGGAGTATTATCAATAAGAATACCAACGTGTCCTTCAAGCATACTGCTGCAAAGTTTATCAGGACGCTCGGTATAACCAAATTGAGAGAAGACAGAAAAATGGTTGTCTTCTATTAATTCCTCAATATATCCACTTTCAAGTACAGCATCTATATCTATCTTACTTAATTTATCTCTTATATCTTTTACTAAAGAATCACTAGCAATTCCCTCTAGGTAACTCACATATATAATTGTTTTTGATAACTTTCCAACTAGAAATTTTTCCATTTTTAATGAAGGAGTCTTCAGTCTTTTTCGAATTAGGATTAAATTGGTTTTTATATCCTCAGTAAATCCATCTCTAGGACCTCGAATAATAGGCTCCATAACTGGTTCAGTTACGCTTCTTTTCTCATATTTCTTAACATCTAATGAAATAGCTTCTTGGAGTCCATTAATAATAAGAATAGCATTACCTTTAAGGATGTTATCTATGGCTTCATGAAGAGACATAATTTTATTTACATCACCAATTGAAACTATTTGAGATCTTATAAAATTATTAAGTTCATTTGAATTAAATGAAGATTTATTTATATTATTGAAATCATAGTTTAGTAAAGGTTTAAGAATATTCATATCAATTTGTTCAACATTAACGAAGCCATCTATATATATAAGCAGAGCATCAAAAGATTTGTTGATTTTAAATTCTCTATAAACAATATCTGAACAGTTATTTAATATTTGTTTTAATTCACTATAATCTTGGGATAAATTGCCGCTAAAGTTTTTATCATTCTGTGGGTCATATTTAGAAGATTTGTTGGATGATTTCATGAACTTACCCTCCCTTTACTAAGATTAAGTTGCTCACTTAGATAAATTTTTATGCTAATTGGTATAATATTAATAAATAAATTTGGTAGGTGATTTTATGGGAAAGTATACTAAACCTTCAAGAGAAGAACTTAAAAAAAATTTAACTCCGTTACAATATTCAGTTACTCAAGAAAATTCCACTGAAAAACCCTTTGAAAATGAATATGATGAATTTTTTAAGGAAGGCATTTATGTTGATATTGTGACAGGGGAACCGCTTTTCTCCTCAACAGATAAATATAATTCTGGCTGCGGGTGGCCAGCATTCTCAAAGCCCATTGAGAAAGGAATTGTAAAAGAGAAGGCAGACTTTACTCATGGAATGCATAGAGTAGAGGTAAGAAGTAAAGAAGGAGATTCACATTTAGGCCATGTCTTCAATGATGGACCTAAAGAGTTAGGAGGAATAAGGTATTGCATTAATTCAGCTTCGTTAAAATTCATACCAAAAGAAAAATTAGAGGAGGAAGGATATGGAGAATATTTAGTATTATTTGAAAATAAACTATAGAAACTTAAATGAAATTATATGATGCATTTTTAGAAAAATTTTATAAAATATAAAAGTATTTGTAAATTTAGATACTGTTAATATAATAAAACTAAAATGTGAAAATGTTAATTATAAACAAAAAATAATTCAAATGTAATAAAAAAAATATAAAGTATTGACGAAATTATTATATAAATGTACAATAATTTCAACAATAAGAAATTTAAAACTTAATATATGACCTTAAAAATAAATGCTACGAGGGAGACCTTTATTTAGAGATGAAAGTTTCAGAGAGTCGGTTGTTGCTGTGAGCCGATACTTTTACTAAATGAATATCACTCCTGAGCAGAGTCCTGAAAGTTATAATGGTGTAACAAGTAGGCGACTACCGGTAAGCCCCGTTAAAAGCAAGGGTTTGTTAGAACCGAGTGATATTATATTTAAGGCGGAAGATATGTTTATATTCCCACCTCTTATGATTGTATCATTAAGGGTGGGTTTTATTTATCCAAATATAGATTTTAGTAATAACAAAATTTATTAAAAAGGGGGGGCATATATGGATAAGCATGTCTTATCAGTAGTAGTAAAAAATTATTCTGGTGTGTTGAGCAGAGTTGCTGGATTGTTTTCAAGGAGAGGATACAATATTGATAGTCTCACTGTTGGCAGAACTGAGAATCCTGAATTCTCAAGAATGACAATAACTATGTTTGAAGATGGGGATACATTAGAACAAGTAAAAAAGCAATTGGGGAAACTAGAAGATGTAAAGCAAGTGGTAGAACTTGACCAGGAAGATGCAGTATATAGAGAATTAGTCCTTATTAAAGTTAAAGCTGATGCCACTCAAAGAGCTGCTATTAATGAAATAGTTAGAATCTTTAGATGCAAAGTAATTGACATTTCCATGGAAACTTTAACTATAGAACTAACTGGTGATGAAAGCAAGGTTGTAGCACTTATAAAGCTTATGGAGGAATATGGAATAAAGGAAATGGTAAGAACAGGTCTTGCAGCCCTTGAAAGAGGGGAAAAGGACATAAGCTCTCATGGGGAATACTTCGAAGCATAGTTTTAAGAAGAATTAAAAGTAAGAGAGGTTAATAGCATGAGCAATAAAGTATTTATTCTAGATTCAACCTTAAGAGATGGTGCTCAGGGGCAGGGGATATCATTTTCTGTTGAGGATAAACTTAAAATAGTTAAAGCTTTGGATGATTTAGGAGTTGATTATGTAGAAGCTGGCAATCCAGGTTCTAATCCTAAAGATATGGATTTTTTTAGACGGGCTCAAGGGTTAAGACTCAAAAAAACTAAGCTAGTTGCTTTTGGTAGCACAAGAAGGATTGGGGTAACAGTAAAGGAAGATAAGAATCTTCAAGATTTATTAGAAGCAAGAACTGAAGTAGTAACTATATTTGGAAAAAGCTCAGATTTTCATGTAAAGGAGATTTTAAAGACAACCTTAGATGAAAATCTTAAATTAATAAAAGAATCAATAGAATATCTAAAAAAGCATCAAAAAGAAGTCATATTTGATGGGGAACATTTTTTTGATGGTTATAAAAGTAATAAGAAATACTCCATTGAGACACTGAAAACTGCAAAAAATGCAGGAGCTGATGTGATAGTTTTGTGTGATACAAATGGAGGAACAAC
Organism: Clostridium sp. 'White wine YQ'; assembly: GCF_028728205.1. Taxonomy (NCBI): domain Bacteria; kingdom Bacillati; phylum Bacillota; class Clostridia; order Eubacteriales; family Clostridiaceae; genus Clostridium; species Clostridium sp. 'White wine YQ'. The sequence goes on along the minus strand of NZ_JAQYUU010000007.1, from coordinate 225,617 downwards.
TCCAAAAGAAATATTTGATATTGTAACAGAAGTAAAAGAAATTATAGATGAGAATATAGGAATACATTGTCATAACGATATTGGGGTAGCTGTAGCGAATTCAATTATTGGGGTGGAAGCTGGAGCAAATCATGTTCAAGGAACATTTTTAGGAATTGGAGAAAGATGTGGGAATGCTAACTTAAGTTCAATAATACCTACATTAATGTTAAAAATGAACAAGGATGTTATTGAAAAAGAATTGTTATCAAATCTAAAATCTACAGCTATGATGCTTTCAGAGATTTCAAATATTCAGCTTCGGGATGATACACCTTATATAGGAAGTGCAGCTTTTGCTCATAAGGGTGGAATGCATATAGATGCAGTGGTTAAAGAACCAAAATCCTATGAGCATATAAACCCAGAGTGTGTTGGAAACAGCAGAAGAATACTAGTATCTGAAGTAAGTGGAAAAAGCACAATTCTAAAAGAAGTTCAAAAATTGTTTCCTAATTTCTCAAAGGATAGTAAGGAAGTTCAATTAATTATAGATAAGCTAAAGGAATTAGAGCACCAAGGATATCAGTTTGAAGGTGCAGAAGGAACAGTGGAACTTGTAATAAGAAAGATAATAGGCAAATACAAACCTTTCTTTCAATTGAATAATTTTAAAGTTATAGGAGAGCATCCATCATCAAAGGCTAACTTCACTTCAACAGCAGTTATAAATGTAAATGTTGATGGAAGGGATGAAATGACAGCAGCAGAAGGAGATGGACCAGTAAATGCATTGGACAAAGCTCTAAGAAAAGCACTAGAAGTATTCTATCCTCAATTAAAGTTTATAAGACTTGTGGATTACAAGGTTAGAGTACTCGATGAAGGTACAGCTACAGAAGCATCAGTAAGGGTTCTTATTGAATCTTCAGATGGATGTGAAAATTGGACTACCGTAGGAGTATCTAGAGATATTATTGAGGCAAGCTGGATAGCTCTTGTAGATTCCATTGAATATAAATTAATAAAAGATATTGAAAGAAATGTAAGAACATATTTTTAAGGGGGAATGATTTAAATGGGGATGACCATGACACAAAAAATCCTTGCAGCACATGCAGGCTTAGAATCAGTAAAGGCGGGGCAATTAATTGAAGTAAATCTGGATTTAGTTTTAGGAAATGATATAACAACTCCAGTAGCAGTAAAGGAATTTAACAAAATAGGTATTAATGAAGTTTTCGATAAAGAAAAAATAGCAATAGTACCAGATCATTTTACACCAAATAAAGATATTAAGGCTGCTGAGCAAGTAAAAATGATTAGAGAATTTGCTCAAGATAAAGGAATAGTTAATTTCTTTGAAATAGGAGAAATGGGAATAGAACATGTTATTATCCCTGAAAAAGGTTTAGCAGTTGCAGGTGATGTAGTAATTGGGGCAGATTCACACACTTGCACTTATGGAGCATTAGGAGCATTTTCAACAGGAATTGGATCAACAGATATGGCTGCTGGAATGGCAACCGGAAAGTGTTGGTTTAAGGTACCTTCTGCAATAAAGTTTGTGCTTAAAAACAAACCTTCAAAATGGGTTAGTGGTAAAGATGTAATTCTACACATTATCGGAAAGATAGGTGTTGATGGAGCTTTATATAAATCTATGGAGTTTGTTGGAGAGGGACTAAAATATTTATCAATGGATGAAAGACTAACTATGGCTAATATGGCTATAGAAGCTGGAGCAAAAAATGGTATTTTCCCAGTAGATGATAAAACAGTAGCATATTTAAAGGAACATTCAACTAGAGAGTATAAGGTGTATGAAGCAGATGAAGATGCTGAATATGATGAGGTAATTGAAATTGACTTAAGCACCTTAAGACCTACAGTTGCATTCCCACATCTACCTGAAAATACTAAGACAATTGATGAGGTAGGAGATATAAAAATAGATCAAGTAGTTATAGGTTCTTGTACTAATGGAAGAATAGAGGACTTAAGGGTAGCTGCTGAAATATTAAAAGGAAAGAAAGTAGCCAAGTATGTTAGAGCAATAGTAATTCCTGGGTCTCAGAAGATTTATCTTCAAGCTATGGAAGAAGGACTAGTTAAAACATTTATAGAAGCTGGAGCAATTTTCTCTACTCCAACTTGTGGACCATGTTTAGGTGGACATATGGGTATATTAGCTAAGAAAGAAAGATGTGTATCTACTACTAATAGAAACTTTGTTGGTAGAATGGGGCATACGCAATCAGAAGTATATTTAGCAAGTCCAGCTGTAGCAGCAGCTTCAGCAATAACTGGTAAAATAACAAATCCAGAAGATGTAGCATAGGGGGTAAAGGAATATGAAAGCTAACGGAAAAGTTTTTAGATATGGAGATAATGTTGATACGGATGTAATAATACCAGCAAGATATTTAAATACATCTGATCCAAAGGAGCTGGCAGCTCACTGTATGGAAGATATAGATGATACATTTGCAAGCAAAGTTCAAGTTGGGGATATAATTGTTGCAGATAAAAATTTTGGATGTGGTTCGTCAAGAGAACATGCACCAATTTCAATAAAAGAAAGTGGAGTAAGCTGTGTAATTGCTAAAACTTTTGCAAGAATATTTTATAGAAATGCTATAAACATTGGCTTACCAATACTTGAATGTCCAGAAGCAGTTCAAAATATAAATGCAGGAGATCAAGTAGAAGTAGATTTTAATACTGGAATCATAAAAAATTTAACTTCAGGTAAGGAATTCCAAGGAGAGCCTTTCCCAGAGTTTATGCAAAAAATAATTAATAGCAACGGATTAGTTGAATATATAAAAAACAAAAACTAAGTTGGTTAAATAAATAGGGGGTTAATTATGGAATATAAAATTGCAGTAATACCAGGGGATGGAATCGGACCAGAGGTTATAGATGAAACTATAAAAGTTTTAAACCTAGTAGGAGAAAAGTACTCTCATCAGTTTAACTATGAGTATGTACTAGCTGGAGGAATAGCTATAGATGAAAAGGGGACACCTCTACCAGAAGAAACATTAGAGATATGTAGAAATAGTGATTCAGTTTTACTAGGGGCAGTTGGAGGTCCCAAATGGGATGATCCTACTGCAAAAATAAGACCAGAACAAGCATTATTAGGATTAAGAAGTGGCTTAGGACTGTATTGCAACCTAAGACCAGCAGTGCTTCATTCAGCATTAAGAGATGCATCACCACTTAAAGATTCAATAATTGGGGATGGAATAGATATTTGTGTAGTTAGAGAATTAACTGGTGGAATATATTTTGGGGAAAGAAGCCTAGTTAAAAATGGAGATGAAGAAACAGCATCAGATACAGAAAAGTATAGTACTTCAGAAATTAAGAGAATAGCGAAAATAGCATTTGAAACTGCAATGAAAAGGAAGAAAAAAGTTACACTAGTTGATAAAGCAAATATACTTGAAAGTTCAAGATTATGGAGAAGAGTAGTGGATGAAGTTCACAAGGATTATCCAGAAGTAGAACTAGATAGACAATATGTTGATAATGCTGCTATGCAGCTTGTTAAAAACCCAAGACAGTTTGATGTTATAGTAACTTCAAATATTTTTGGAGATATATTATCAGATGAAGCTTCAATGATTACTGGTTCAATTGGAATGTTACCATCAGCTAGTTTAGGAGAGAGTACAAACGGAATGTATGAACCTATTCATGGGTCAGCTCCTGATATAGCTGGAAAAGGAATAGCAAATCCACTAGCTACAATATTATCAGCAGCTATGATGCTTAAGTATTCCTTTGGGTTATTAAATGAAGCTACAGTAATAGAAAAAGCAGTAGAAAAAGTTCTAGAAGAGGGATATAGAACTGGAGACATAATGAGTGAAGGTAATAAATTGGTTGGTACTAAGGAAATGGGGGAACTAGTGGTTAAATATATAAAAGAAGGGAAGTAATTTATTTTATGAGAAGCGATAGAATAAAGATAGGGGCAGACAAAGCTCCCCATAGATCACTATTAAGAGCAGCAGGATTTTCAGATGAAGAAATGAAAAGACCGATGATTGGTATTGTAACTTCGCAAAATGATATAATTCCAGGTCATGTTCACCTAGATAAAATAGTTCAAGGAGCTAAAAGTGGAGTACTTTTAGCAGGAGGAACACCAGTTGTTTTCCCTACAATAGGAGTTTGTGATGGTATATCAATGGGGCATGAGGGAATGAAATATTCATTGCCAACAAGAGAACTTATAGCCGATTCAATTGAATGTATGGTTAAGGCACATTCCTTTGATGGACTTGTACTTGTACCAAACTGTGACAAAATAGTACCAGGTATGCTTATGGCAGCATTAAGACTAAACATACCAGCAGTAGTTGTTTCAGGTGGACCTATGCTTGCAGGAAAATATAGAGGAAGTTCAATATCTTTATCTACTATGTTTGAAGCTGTTGGGGCATATAATTCCAATAAAATATCAGAAGAAGATTTATTGGAAATGGAAAGTAGTGCATGTCCAACTTGCGGATCTTGTTCAGGCATGTTTACAGCAAACTCAATGAATTGCTTAACAGAGGTTTTAGGACTAGGACTACCTGGAAATGGAACTATACCAGCAGTTTATTCAGATAGAATAAGATTAGCTAAAGATGCAGGTATGGCAATAATGAAATTAGTTGAAAAGGACATTAAGCCTAGAGATATAGTAACAGAGAAAACTATAAAGAATGCTCTAACTGTTGACATGGCTTTAGGATGTTCTACTAACTCGGTCTTACATTTAACAGCCATTGCAAATGAAGCTAAAATTGAGCTTAATTTAGATATTATAAATGAAGTAAGTTCAAAAACTCCAAACTTATGTAAGTTAGCTCCAGCAGGAGAGAATCATATAGAAGACTTATATTTTGCTGGCGGAATACAAGCAGTGATGAATGAACTTTCTAAAAAGAATTTACTAAATCTTGATTGTATTACAGCCACAACAAAGACATTGGGTGAAAATATTAAGGAAGCTCACGTTATTAACTATGAAGTAATAAAACCTATAGAAAAACCTTATAGTCAAACTGGAGGAATACAGGTTCTAAGAGGAAACCTTGCAGTAGACGGGGCTGTTGTTAAGAAATCAGCTGTACTTCCAGAAATGATGAGACATGAAGGACCGGCTAAGGTTTATGACTCAGAGGAAGATGCAATAGCAGCAATCTGGGGAGGAAAAATACAAAGTGGTGATGTAATAATAATAAGATATGAAGGCCCAAAAGGCGGACCAGGTATGAGAGAAATGTTATCTCCAACATCGGCAATAGCAGGAATGGGACTTGATAAATCAGTAGCATTAATTACAGATGGAAGATTCTCAGGGGCAACAAGAGGGGCATCAATAGGACATGTATCCCCAGAAGCAGCAGTAGGTGGAAATATTGCATTAATTAAAGATGGGGATATTATCTCTATAGATATTGAAAAAGGTAAGCTTGAAATTAAAGTTTCAGAAGAAGAGCTTGAATCAAGAAGAAAAGAATGGAAAGAGCCAGAACCAAAAATTACTGATGGATATTTAGGTAGATATTCAAAATTAGTTAGTTCAGCTAGCCAAGGAGCTATATTTAAATAAAAATTGTACTGCTTAGGACTTAGTATAAAAGGAGGGGGCATATGATACTAAATGGGTCAGAGATACTATTAGAGTGTTTATTAGAACAAGAAGTGGATACTATTTTTGGGTATCCAGGAGGGGCAGTTCTTAATATATATGATGCACTTTATAAGTATAAAGATAAAATAAGACATGTCTTAACCTGCCATGAGCAAGGGGCTGCTCATGCTGCAGATGGATATGCAAGAAGTACTGGAAAGGTTGGGGTTTGTTTAGCTACTTCGGGACCTGGGGCAACGAATTTAGTAACTGGAATAGCTACAGCATATATGGACTCAACTCCAATGGTAGCTATAACTGGTAATGTTACAAGACCTTTACTTGGAAAGGATAGCTTCCAAGAAGTAGATATAACAGGTATTACTCTACCAATAACTAAACATAATTTTATGGTGAAGAATGTTGATGATTTAGCTCACACTATAAGAGAAGCGTTTAGAATTGCACAAGAGGGAAGACCAGGACCTGTGCTTGTAGATATCCCAAAAGATATAACAGCTCAAAAGGGTGTATATATTAAGAAGGAACCCGTTAAAGTTACAAGAAGCAATAAGCATATAACAGAAGAAGCTTTATTAGAAGTTTCAAAATTAATTAACGAATCCTCAAGACCATTTATTTATGCAGGAGGAGGAGTTATAAGTTCAGGGGCATCAGAAGAATTAATAGCACTAGCAGAAAAAATAGATTCTCCAACATCAGCATCACTTATGTGTATGGGTGGATTTCCAGTAACTCATCCATTATATACAGGAATGATAGGGATGCATGGTACCAGGGCTTCAAACTTGGGTGCTTGGGAATGTGACTTATTAATAGCTATTGGAGCAAGATTTAGCGATAGAGTTATTAGTTCAAATGATAATCTTGAAGGGGCTAAAATTATTCATTTGGATATAGATCCAGCGGAAATTAATAAAAATGTAAAAGTAGATGCAAGCTTAATTGGGGATATAAAAGAAAGTTTAAGAAAATTAATTCCGCTGCTAAATAAAAAAGATAACAAAGAATGGATTAACAAGATGAATATATATAAGGAAGATGGTAGAGGCAGAAGCAAAGAAAATGACGAATTAACACCTGAATTCTTATTTAGTAAAATTAATGAACTTACAGATGGAGAAGCCATTGTAACAACTGAAGTTGGACAACATCAAATGTGGGCATCTCAATTCTATAAGCATATAGAGCCAAGAAGATTCATAACTTCTGGTGGACTAGGAACTATGGGATTTGGACTTGGAGCAGCTATTGGCTGTAAGGTAGCTAATCCAGATAAGTTAGTTATTAATATTGCAGGAGATGGTAGCTTTGCTATGAACTGCAATGAATTAGCAACTTCCTATGCTCAAAAGGCACCTGTAGTTACAATAATAGTAAACAACAATGCCTTAGGTATGGTAAGACAGTGGCAAAACTTTTTCTATGAAGAGAGATATTCTCATACTTCAATTAATAGAGGAACAAACTTTGTTAAACTTGTAGAAGCCTACGGCGGAAAAGGATTTTTAGTTGAACGAAAAGAACAACTAGAACCAGCATTAAAAGAAGCTTTTAACTCTTCTGTACCTATAGTTATTGATTATAGAGTTCATGAAGATAAGAAAGTGTTCCCTATGGTAGCACCAGGAGCACTTATAAATCAAATAATCTATGAAGAAGATGTATAAATAAGAGGGGGAACTAAAAATGGCAAAAATGTATTATGAAAAGGACACAAATCTTGAACTATTAAAAGGAAAAAAAGTAGCAGTTATCGGTTATGGTAGCCAGGGGCATGCACACTCATTAAATCTTCATGAAAGTGGAGTAGATGTTGTAGTTGGACTATATGAAGGAAGTAAATCATGGGAAAAAGCAGAAGCAGCAGGTTTAAAAGTTTTAGATACAGCAGAAGCAGTTAAAACATCAGATGTTATCATGATATTAATTCCAGATGAAAAGCAAGCTAAACTATATAATGAAAAAGTAGCTCCTAATTTAACAGAAGGAAAGGCTTTAGTATTTGCCCATGGATTTAATATTCATTTTGGTCAAATAGTGCCACCAGCTAACGTAGATGTATTTATGGTAGCACCAAAAGGACCTGGACATATGGTTAGAAGAACTTATACTGAAGGATCAGGAGTTCCATGTTTAATTGCTATACATCAAGACTATACAGGAAGAGCGAAAGATTTAGCATTAGCTTATACTAACGGTATAGGGGGAGCTAGAGCTGGTGTTCTAGAAACTACATTTAGAGATGAAACAGAAACAGATTTATTTGGAGAGCAAGCAGTTCTATGTGGTGGAGTTAGTGAACTTATAAAAACTGGCTTTGAAGTACTTGTTGAAGCAGGATATGCTCCTGAAAATGCATATTTCGAATGCTTACACGAGATGAAACTTATTGTAGATTTAATGTATCAAGGTGGAATGAGCTTAATGAGATACTCAATTAGTGATACAGCAGAATACGGAGATTATCAAGTAGGTAAGAGAATTATTACATCTGAAACTAAAAAAGAGATGGAAAAGGTTCTTCATGAAATTCAAGATGGTACCTTTGCAAAGAACTGGTTATTAGAGAATCAAGTAGGAAGACCTAATTTCAATGCAACAAGAAGAATAAATAGTGAGCATCAAATCGAAAAAGTTGGACAAGAGCTTAGAGGAATGATGTCTTGGATAAATGAAAAGAAGTTAGAACAATAAAATGCTAAATTAGCCTAGAGATTATAGGAATTTCTCCCTAATCTTTCGCCAAAAGATATATAGAATCTCTAGGCTTTTTTAATAAATTATTACTTAATTATAAAAGACCTTTTAAAGGTCTTTTATTTTATGTAAAGCAATATGCAATATAAAATACATATTATATTTTCATCAAATTTGAACATAATAAAAGCAAATAATGCATAGTTTTTGTACTAAAATTCAAAAAGCAACCCTTTTTTAAACTTTTCATTTTGGAAAAAAAGTACATTTGTAGACCTTCAAATGTTGATTTTTGCTAGGATTTATATTAATTTTAAAATTGTCACTGAAAACGTATCACAGAATTGAAATTGTTTAAATTGAAAGTGAAAACGATATAATTTAATATAATAAGTGTAATAAATAATTATTATTTAAAAAATTTATAGGAGGTCTCATAATGGAAAATCTTAATACTTCAAACAATTCTACATTTAAAGGCAAAGTTCAAAGATTTGGTAGTTTTTTAAGTAGCATGGTGTTACCAAACATTGGAGCATTCATCGCTTGGGGTCTTATCACTGCATTATTTATACCAACTGGTTGGACACCAAATGCATATTGGGCTAAATTAGTTGGACCAATGATCACTTACTTACTACCATTGCTTATAGGTTATCAAGGTGGTAAACTAGTATATGATACTAGAGGAGGAGTAGTAGGTGCTATCGCAACTATGGGTATCGTAGTTGGAGCTTCTATTCCAATGTTCATGGGTGCCATGATAATGGGACCACTTGGTGGATGGTTAATCAAGAAGTTTGACAAACTAGTAGATGGAAAAATCCCAACAGGATTTGAAATGTTAGTTAATAACTTCTCAGCAGGTATACTAGGTGGCGGACTTTCATTATTTGCATTTACTTATATAGAACCAATCGTTGCAGGAATCTCAACTGGCTTAGGTAATGCTGCTCAAGCAATAACTGATAAAGGATTACTTCCTTTAATAGCAATAGTTGTTGAACCAGCTAAAATCTTATTCTTAAACAATGCAATTAATCACGGAGTATTATCTCCTTTAGGAATTCAACAAGCACATGATGTTGGTAAGTCAATATTCTTCTTATTAGAACCAAACCCAGGTCCAGGACTTGGAATACTTTTAGCTTATATGCTATATAGTAAAGGAATGGCTAAACAATCAGCACCAGGAGCAATCATCATTCACTTCTTAGGTGGAATACATGAAATTTATTTCCCATATGTATTAATGAAACCAGCTTTATTATTAGCTGTAATCGGTGGTGGAATAACTGCAGATTTAACATTCGTAATAACTCATGCAGGACTTGTATCAGCACCTTCACCAGGAAGTATAATATCACTTATAGCAATGTCTCCTAAGGGTGGACTATTACCAGTTCTTGCAGGGGTTCTTGTTGGTACTGTAGTATCATTCTTAATAGCAGCAGTTATAATTAAGAGAGATCCAGAAGGCGGAGAAGATTTAGAACAAGCACAAAGCAAAGTTAAAGAAATGAAAGCTGAAAGTAAAGGACAAAGCGTTCCTTCAGTTTCAAAAGCTGGAATTAAATTAATCGTATTTGCTTGTGATGCAGGAATGGGATCTTCAGCTATGGGAGAATCAATACTTAAGAAAGCATTAAAAGATGCTGGAATAAGTGGTATTGATGTTAAACACACTCCAGTTGATGCTATACCAGCAGATGCTGATGTAGTATTCACACAAGAAAACTTAGCTGAAAGAGCTAGAAAATCAGCTAAAACTGATAAGATCATAACTGTTAAGAATTTCTTAGATCGTACAAAATATGACGAATTTGTAAATCAATTAAAGTAATAATTAGAAAAAATAAATTATAGGCTAGGTGAGTATAAATGAATAATTTCACCCCTAGACAGCAATTTATATTGAATAAAGTTTTAAATGAAGGCCCCTTTAATATAAAGGGCCTTCATAAACAATTAAATATAAGCACTAGAACTATATTAAGAGAAATTTCTTCAATAAACAAAAGTTTGAAAAAATATAGCGTAAATATATTTAATGATGAGGATATGAATTTATCTTTGTCAGGAAACAAGGATAAGATTGAGGAGATAAAAGTTTCTCTAAATCAAGTTCCTATGCAGTGGTTATTTAATAAAGAACAAAGGCAAATTATAATTGCTTGTGAATTGCTTGTAACTAAGGAACCAATTAAGGCTTCGTATTTTAGTCATAAATTTAATGTAGTTATGGGCAGCATTAGTCTTGACCTAGATAGTATCGAGAATATGGTACTTACTAAAAATTTATGTTTAATTAGAAAAAGAAGTCATGGTATTAGTATTGAAGGGTCAGAATGGAATAAAAGAATTGCTTTGGTAGAACTTCTATTTGAGCTTAAGCCATATGAAGATTTATTACCAATACTATACGATGAAAAAGTAGACCAAACAGTAAAAGCATTTTTTGAGATTATTTTTGGAACAAAAATAATAAATTTAGTTAGAGAAACATTTCAAGAATCAAAATTCAGTTATATTAAGGTTAATGATGTAAAATATTTTAGCCTTTTTATTCAAATTCTTTTATCAATTAAGAAAACTGAAAATGGCGATAATATAGAATTGCCAGAAAAGATAAAAAAAGAAATACAATCTTTAGACGTATATGAAAAATTAAAAAATATAAATGAAACTTTAATTGAAAATAATATTAACTTACCTGAGGATGAGTTAGTTTATTTATCATTGTATTTAAGTGAATATAATTATTTCCTAAATAGTAATGGAAATTTCACTCAATCAGATATTAATTATGAGGATTTAGCTTTAGAATTAGTGACAGAGGTATCAAAAAAAATACAAGTAGATTTAATGAATGATATCCAACTAATAAGAGATCTGTCACAACATTTAAAACAAACGTTTTATATGTTAAATTTGGGACTAGTTGTTATAAATCCACTTATAAGTGAAATAAAGGAACATTATACAGATTTATTTAAGGTTATCAATAATAAATGTAAGTTGATATTTTCTAGATATAATTTGAAAATACCTTTAGAAGAAGTTGGCTATATAACAATGCATATAGATGTAGCGTTGCAGAGGCAGCAGGCATTTTTAAGGAAAATAAAAACTATGGTAGTATGCCCTGGAGGTATTGCAACTGCAAGAATCTTATGTAATAAAATACAAGCGCTTTTCCCTGATATAGGAAATTTGGCTATTACATCTATAAACGATGTTAGTAGAAGACTTGAAGAGGAAAGCTTTGACTTAATTTTATCTACCGTTCCAATTAATTTAAGCATAAAGAATAAAGTAATTGTGGTATCACCTTTTATGACAAAAGAAAACATAGAGAAGGTTAATAGTTTTATTTTTGATTTCAAGCTTGATAATCAAGTTAAACTTGTACAGTTACCAAGTTCTTTAGATGATGATGAGGTTACAAATTCTGAATATGAATTGGCCAATACAATTCTTAAGAATTTTCAATTGAAAAAAACAAAAGTTGATTCTTTTGCAGATTTGATAAATTTTATTGTAGAAGATATATATGAGATTGATTTAACTCATGATAAAAATGCAATTATAAATGGCATACTTAAAAGAGAAGAAAAAGGTAATGTAGTTGTTCCAGGAAGCGGGATAGCTTTAATTCATACAAGATGTGATGAAATGGTTACTCCTTTTGTAGGGGTATACAGAGTTGAGGATCCAATTCGTATGTCTAGTATAGGCTTTTCAACAGAAGAAGTAGGAACTTTTTTAGTCTTACTTGCAAGACAAAATGAAAGTAATTACATTTTACAACTTTTAGGAAAAATTAGTGTTTCATTAATAGAGCAAAAAGAATTTGTTGAAACATTAAAGATAGGTAGTATAACTGATATTAGAAATAATTTAATTAATATTGTAAATAAAGAGGAGGACAATTGAATGAATAAGGGTGTTTTAGTTGAAGAAAATATTATGCTTAATCTCTCTTCAGAATCTAAATTTGAGGCTATAGAAAGAGCAGGAAGGTTACTAGTTTCAAGAGGATATGTTAATGAAAATTATATCGAAGGCATGAAAGCTAGAGAAAATGAAGTTACAACATACATGGGAAATGGAGTAGCAATTCCTCATGGAATGAATGAATACAAGAAACAAATATTAGATTCAGGTATAGTTATATTACAATATCCTGACGGAGTTGATTTTGGTGAAGGAAACATCGCATATATAGTTATAGGTATAGCAGGAAAAGGAGACGATCATATGGCTTTCCTTTCTCAAATCGCATTAACTGTACAATATGAAGAAAATGTTCAAAAGTTAATTGATGCAAAAACTGAAGCCGAAATAATGAGAATCATAGAAGAAGAAGGTGAAATGTAATATGAAAGCTGTTCATTTTGGAGCTGGAAATATTGGAAGAGGTTTTATTGGTTATTTATTATCAAAATCAGGCTACGAAGTAACTTTTGTAGATATATCAGATTTTTTAGTAAATGCAATTAATGAATATAAAAAATACACAGTAATAACATTAAGCACTTCTGAAAATAAAGAAAAAATAGAAGGTGTAAAAGCTGTACATTTACATGATATGGCTGGTCTAGAAGAGGTAGTTAAAGAAGCAGATTTAATAACTACTTCTATAGGTGCGAACAATTTAAAGAGCACTGGTGGATTATTAAAGACACTTTTAGAAAAAAGATTTGAAACTAATAAAAAAGAATTAGATATTATTGCATGTGAAAATGCATTAATGGCTACAGATATTCTAAAAGGTGGAATATTAGAAGGTGCTAGTGACGAGCTTAAAGCAAACCTAGACAAATATGTTGGATTCCCTAACAGTGCAGTTGATAGAATTGTACCTAATGTAGATATTGAAAAAGAACTTCCAATAGATGTTGCTGTTGAAGATTTCTATGAATGGGATATAGAAAAGAATAAAGTAAAAGTAAATGGCAATGTTAATGGTGCTGAATATGTAGATAATCTAGGACCATACCTTGAAAGAAAATTATTCCTTTTAAATGGAGCACATGCTACCACTGCATATTTAGGAGACCTAAAGGGATATAAATACATCCATGAAGCAATTCAAGATGAAGCAATTAAGAAAGTTATTGTTGGGTTCCATGCTGAAGCTGTAAAAGCTTTAAGTGAAAAACACAAAATAGATATTGAAGCTTTAACTGCTTATTCTAAAAAATTAATAGGTAGATTTGAAAACACATATCTAAAAGATGAAGTTTTCCGTGTAGGACGTGACCCAATAAGAAAGTTATCTGGAAATGATAGATTAATAACTCCATTAAGACTTTGCTATGAGCTTAATATCGAAAGAGAAAACATATTAACTGGTATAGCTGCAGGTTTATTATTTGATTATGCTGAAGATGAAAAATCTCAAGAAGTACAATCTAATATTAAAGCTAATGGAATTAAAAAAGCAGTTGCAGATATAACAAGCTTAGATATAGATAGCCCATTAGTAGATGCTATAGTAAGTAAATATGAAGAAGTAAAAGCTTCATTTACAAAATAGAGTTTATAACTAGGGTTAAGAATCCATAATAGGATTTTTAACCCTATTATTATTTAAAAGTTAATAAAGTAACAAATAGTTTGACATGAAATATTATATAGTATAATATATTGAATTGTGGAGGCTTGGACAAAAACCATAATTATAGAAAAATAAGAAAAAGAAGGAGGGACATAGGTAAATAATTAAATATTAAAGCGCTAGAGGTTAAATACATGAGATCGGTGTTTAAGTATTTAACTTGACGAGGTTGGGGATTATCGAAAATTCAGCGGGTGCCCCACGGTATAAGTACTACCGTTAAAAGCTGGCAAACCTAAGAAGTAATTCTTAGAACAAATTCAGCTAGGTACTAGGAAGTTTTAAACATGGAGTTTAAAGCTTCCCAGAGTTTTGCCATTTTAAAAGTACAAGCTTTTGAAAAAATAAAATTCTGAGAAGAGCCGCACAAAAAACTTAATATGGTAACTTGCTGAAAAAATAAAATTTTCGGAGAGGTTTTTAGGTTTTATGTAGTGGTTCATCTACTAAAAAGCCTTCCACCTATAGAATATTTCATATAATTATGGTTAAAAATAGTTAGTATGAAAGGAAGAATTATTTATGTGTGGAATAGTAGGATATTTAGGACCAAAGAAAGCAACTCCGATTTTAATTGAGGGGTTAGGTAAACTTGAGTACAGAGGTTATGATTCATCAGGAATAGCTGTTTTAGAGAATGATGATATCAAGGTAGAAAAATGCAGAGGTAGACTATCTAACCTTAAGGAAAGAGTTGCAAGTAGTGACTTTACAAGCAGTATAGGAATAGGTCATACAAGATGGGCAACTCATGGAGAACCTTCAGATGTAAACTCACATCCTCATTGCAATGAAGATGGAAGCATAGCAGTAGTTCACAATGGAATAATTGAGAACTATATAGTTTTAAGAGAGATGCTAATGGCTAAAGGATATAAATTTGTATCAGAGACAGATACAGAAGTTATACCTCATTTAGTAGATTACTATTTTGAAGGAAATCTTGAAGATGCTGTTATGAAAGCAACAAAGAAAATGGAAGGTAGTTATGCATTAGGCGTAATATCAGAAAAAGATCCAGGTAAAATTGTTGCTGTAAGAAAAGACAGTCCACTTGTTATAGGTGTTGGAGAAAATGAAAGCTTCATAGCTTCAGATATTCCTGCTGTATTAGGTCAAACAAGAGACGTTTATTTATTAGAAGATAAAGAATTTGTTGTTATGACTAAGGATGGAATAACAATTTATGATGAAAATAAAAACAAGGTTGATAAACAAATTTTCCATGTAACATGGGATATAGATGCTGCTGAAAAAGGCGGATATGAGCACTTCATGTTAAAGGAAATATATGAACAACCAAAAGCTATAAAAGATACTTTAACTTCAAGAATAGTTAAAGGTGAAAAGATTAAAATTGATGGTATTCACTTAACTAAAGAGCAAATCGAAGGATTTGACAAGGTTTATATAATTGCATGTGGTACAGCATATCACTCAGGTGTTGTTGGAAAATATGTAATCGAAAGATTAGCGAAGATACCAGTAGAAATAGATTATGCATCTGAATTCAGATACAGAAATCCACTTATAACTGATAAAACATTAATGATCTGTATAAGCCAATCAGGAGAAACAGCTGATACTTTAGCAGCATTAAGATTAGCTAAGGATAAGGGAGCTAGAATAATAGCTATAACTAATGTTGTAGGTAGCTCAATTTCAAGAGAAGCTGATGATGTATTCTACACATGGGCTGGTCCAGAAATCGCAGTTGCATCAACAAAAGCATATATAACTATGTTAATAGCATTATATATAATAGCTTTATATATGGCAGAAGTTAAGAATACTATAAGAGAAACTGAAATTAACAAAATAAAAGACGGATTACTAGATCTTTCAGAAGGTGTTGCTGAAATATTAAGCGATATCGAAAAGATAAAAACATTCGTTGATAAAGTATATAAAGAAAAAGATGTTTACTATTTAGGAAGAGGTCTAGACTATGCAGTAGCATTAGAAGGATCATTAAAACTAAAAGAAATATCATATATCCACTCAGAAGCTTATCCAGGTGGAGAGTTAAAGCACGGAACTATAGCCTTAATTGAAGAAGGAATCACAGTTATAGCTCTTGCAACTCAAGAAGATATATTTGATAAGATGGTAAGTAATATAAGAGAAGTTAAAACTAGAGGAGCAAATGTATTAGGAATAGCAATGGAAGGACATCCAGACATTGAGAAAACTGTAGATGAAACAGTTTATATCCCAAGAGTTATGCCAATACTTGCACCAGTATACTCAGTAGTTCCACTTCAAATATTAGCTTACTATACTGCAGTAAGAAAAGGCTGCGATGTTGATAAGCCAAGAAACTTAGCAAAATCAGTAACAGTTGAATAATAATAGCTAAACACAAGAACACTATTGTGTCGACTAAATAAAGTTGGTATGTATGTAATTAAGTTAGTAAGTTTTAATAAAGATGGTAACTTCAGTCTAGTTTAATAATTGCATAAATGTACAGTTATATACAATAAGGTTTGTTTAAACTGAATTTGTGTATTCTCATATTATTTAAATTAAATAATTCATTTAATAATAGAAGATTCATATGAGGTGAGTTTATGAATAGTGAATTAGTAAAATTATTAGCTGAGTACAAAGAAGAAAAAAGATGCTTAGAAATGGGTATCGAATGGCTAAGAGATAAAGATTATGCTAAAGGAAAACTTGAAAAAGTTAATGTGATAATAGCTGATCTTGAAAGGTTAGTAAATTAGATTAATGATAAAATGAAAACACACATTCTCAAGAGATTGAGGATGTGTGTTTTTTTACTTTGCATCGATGTTAGGTGCAAAGTAACGATAAATGCATTTCTACAATAAATAACTTATTTAATGCAATCTTTGATAATATGAGTAATTATATATTTATCGGGGAGAATAAGCATATTAAAATTTCTGATAAGGATGTGTACTATATGAGTCAAGGATTAATTTCTTTATTTATAACAATTATAGTTATTATCTTAGCTATGACTACGAAGAGAATAATAGCATCTCTCATAATAGGAATTCTATCTGGTGGAATACTATTAGGTGGAGGTAATATAATTAATGGATGTATTATAGCTATAGAACATTTAGTTAAATCAGCGTCAAGTGAAGAAAGTGTGTATATAGTAATGTTTTTATATTTGTTTGGTGCATTCGGTGAAATAATGAAATTATCAGGTGGAATAAAAGGGTTTACAGAGTTAGCGAACAAATATGTTAAAACTGAAAAAGTGCATTAGGAAGTATTTGGCTTGTATAGTATTAAGTTGAGTATTTTTGTCAAATAGTTTTTTTCTTACTTCTTTTAATTTATCTTGCTCTTGATTTTCTTTTGACTGAATAGTATTTTTATCATTTTGAAGATCTTCGATTTTTTCATTATTTGACTTAATTTCATCTTGAACTTCGGACTGAGTTTTAGAAGAAACTTTTATACTACTCATTGAAAGATTAGAAAGTATTACTAATCCTGCTAGTAAGATAGATAATCTTTTTTTATTCATAATCTTGCTTTCAAAGAACATTTAACTGCAAATAATTTCTATTTAAATGTAATTTTAGATTTTGAACTAAAAAAAGTATGCCTCCTTTGTGGGAGACATATTTTTTTTTATGTCTGCCATAAAGGAAACATACTTTTTGTACTACTTATCAATACCTTGAAATTGATTTAGTACCTAGCATTATAGAAAAATTCTGAGTTAAAAGGCATCTTTCTCTCATGTTGAGCAAAAGTACCACTTGGTAAATGAGCTTCAGAACGGGCTCTACCACTAGAATTGCCACCATAACTTTGAGCTTCAGCCCAGTATCTACCGTAGTCGTCAGTCCAAGTACCTTCACTAGGTAAAGCGTATGCCTTGACAGTAGTTACTCCTGAATCTAGATAAGAATCAGACCATGCATATGCGCTAGAACCAGATACCATTACGCAGTCTTCATACCTATTACTAGTCGAGTTGAAATAAACAGTTGTTTTAGAAGGTGGAGTTGCATAAGCTAGTGCACTTGGAACAAGTAGAACACTCAATGCAGATGCCGCTATAAATTTTTTTAATCCTTTTTTCATTGATTATCCCCCTTATATATTATATTTACAACCAAATTATTACATAAATATAATATA
The DNA here is from genome assembly GCF_028728205.1 of Clostridium sp. 'White wine YQ'. Taxonomy (NCBI): domain Bacteria; kingdom Bacillati; phylum Bacillota; class Clostridia; order Eubacteriales; family Clostridiaceae; genus Clostridium; species Clostridium sp. 'White wine YQ'. Next base: position 207,519 of record NZ_JAQYUU010000007.1, on the reverse strand, counting down.
AAGTCAATATTATTTAAGAATTGCAAATTTGTAAAAAATATGTATAATTATTACTAGGGTTATAGGAGGATAATTATGAGAATACTAAAATCAATTTTTAAAAGAAAACTAACTACCACTTTTTTTATTATTGCATATACTCTAGCTATATTATCATTCTCAATAGGTAATTCAGTAATAGAAGAACAAAAATTAAAAGCAAAATATTTTAACTCTGATAATAACAAGATTTTATCATTTAGTGATTGTAATAATTATGATCTTTTGAAATTGGAACAATTACTTAAAGATGATGATATTTCACTAGAAGTATCGAAGGGGGTAAAATTGAATAAAAGTGAAAATTTTACTTTGTCTACTACTTTCATAAATAAAGGATTAAAACCGTTTGTAAATATGAAATCAGGAAGTTTTTTTTCAAAAGTAGATTTTGAATCTAATTCAAATAAAGCAATATTTTCTTCGACCATTGATGTATCAGATAATAAATACTCATTTAAGACATTTAACACTAAGGGAGATTCAAAAGAATTTGTATTAATTGAAAGTGGTATAACAAATGAAAGAGAACAAAAAATAGTAGTTCCTAAAAAAGTCTTTTTAGAATGTGTTGAAAATATTAATCTAAGTGACAATGACTTAGTGATTAAAATTAACGGTGAACAGACGGCGATCACCAAGGCACTAAATAAGGTTGAAGCAAGCATTAAGGAATATAGTAGCAATGCTAAGCTTACTGTTTCACCATATGTTGTTAATGACAATAGCGAAGAATACCAGTATCTTTTTAAGGTATCATTGGTGATTATAGTAATAATATTATTGAATTCCATTAATATATCATCGCTTTGGCTAGAGACTAGAAAAAGAGAAATTGTTATAAGGAAAGTTTTGGGTGCAACTAACAAAAATATATTTAACATTCTTTTTTCAGAGTTAACAATAATATCGCTTATGTCAATGATTCTCGCTTTATTAGTACAAACTATTCTTTATAAGGTGAATAATGGTAGCATATTTAATGTTAGTATAGCGCTATATAAGAGCAATTTTATTTATGCATTACTTCTTTCTATAGTTACAGCGTATATATCTGCATTGCCAGTATATATGTATTTATTAAAGATTCAACCATCACAAGCACTAGCGGAGGAATAAATATGATAAATGTGTTCAAATCAATTAGGAGAAAAAAATTGATATTTATCCTGATAATTTTGCAATTATCTTTTGGATTATATATGGTCACTTCAGCATCTTCTATAGTAATTGATAAGAAAGTAAAAGAAAATAACTTTGCAAATTTATTTAACTATAAAAATACTTTTGTTATTAAGCAGGCAGCTAATAAAAATGGGCAAGAAAGTAAAGAGTACTTCAAACATTATAGAGAGCTTAGTAACTTAGAGACAACTTTTGATAATTTAAAAGATAATGGGACTATAAGGAATGCAAAGGTGTTTTTTACCTTTCCATTGAAGATTGATGGATTAGATCAAAAAGCTAATGAAAAGTATTGGAAATTAAATTTACAAGGTCAATACAAACAATTTTATCAGTATACAAGTAAGATTCTTGTAAATAATGATTTTATAAATAGTTATAGTATAAAGATGAAAGAGGGAAGAGGATTAAAAGCAAGTGATTTTAATGTAGATTATACACATGAAGAAATTCCTATATTAATTGGTTTAGATTATAAAGATAAGGTTCATATAGGAGATACTTTTCATAATTCTGCATATATCTATGATGCTTCAAGTTTCAATGGTGGAATTAAGCAAGTTAATGTAACGTTTAAGGTTGTAGGCATAATGGACAAACACTCAATACCATCTTTATTAGCAAAAAGCAATTTTATTGAGAATGTTGTATACTCTGATTCTTTGGTTGTAATTCCAACGGTTAAAGGGGTAGATGATTTTAGTACTGGATTAAGCATAAATGATTTGGGAATATTTGTTGAAATGTATGACAATTCAAAAGTTTCGTTAGTTGAAGATACAATTAATAATAATCTTAAAAATACTGGGTTATATGTATCATCATATTCATTGAAAAAAGATTACGAGGGAATTAAATCAAATCTGCAAAGCGATTTGAAAAATTCTTTGTTTTTAGGAATTACAGTAACATTAATCTCTGTTATTGGTATTATAAGCATAATTATAGGTGAGTTGCATAGAAGAAAAAAAGAATTTGGAATAAGAATTTGCCTAGGAGCAACAGTATCTAATTTATGTAAAGAAGTATTTATGGAGATAGGATTAATTAGTATTTCATCTATGATTTTATCTTATGTATTTTTATATATAAAAACTGATATAAAAACAATAATTAGTACATTTAATATAATTCAATTACTAGTTAATATATTAATCATATGTATACTTACGATAATAATATCTATTGAACCGATATTAATTATAAGAAAAATGGAGCCAGTTGAATTATTAAAGAGCAAGTAGATTTAAAGTAATTTATTTTCTGCAGATTTATATTAATTATAAATAATAGGAGGTTTTAAGATAAATATGAGTTTAATTAGATTAATAGATGTAAATAAAAAATATGATTTTACCAAAGCTTTAGATAATATAAATTTAACTATAGAAAAAGGTGAGCTAGTTGCTATTATGGGGCCTTCTGGTTCAGGAAAATCAACATTGTTAAATATATTAGGGTGCATAGATGTACCTACTTCGGGAAAGTATCAATTAGATGATGAAGTTGTAAGTACGTTTTCGTCTAAGAAGCTTGCGAATATAAGAAATAAAAAAATAGGATACATTTTTCAAAATTTTAACCTTCTTAATGATTATAATTTAGTTGAAAATGTTTCAATTCCTCTTATTTATTCTCAAAAAAAAGACAAGCATATAAAAAATAGTGCCATAGATTTTTTAAAGAAAGTAGGATTAGGGAAGCATATTACTAAAACACCGAATGAACTATCAGGAGGGCAAAAGCAAAGAGTTGCTATTGCAAGAGCTTTAGTTAATAATCCGGAAATTATACTAGCTGATGAACCAACAGGATCATTAGATCAAAAAACAGGATTATTAATAATGGATATGTTAAAGGATATTAATTCGCAAGGATACACTGTAATAATTGTAACTCATGATGTTAATATAGCAAATCAATGTGATAGAAAAATCATTATTAATGATGGAAAAATATTAGAATAGAAGGATTTTATTAGTTATTATTTTTGAGCTTGTTTAGGAGACGCGTAATTTGAATCCTAAGCAAGCTCTCTTTTTTGCAGTCATCAAATATAGATATACTTTTAAAATTAATAATATTAGAAATAAAGTGAAGGTTAAGTAGAAGAATATATAATATAAAGAGGCAAACAAATGCGATATAATAAGTGAAGGATTGGGTATTAAGACAATAAAAAATAGACAGACTTAAGGTTAATAGATGAAATTATAGTTTTTATACTAAACAAGAAAATGAAGTAAAGCATTCTGTTAGTGATTATCTAGAAAAGTTACCTAATATAAAATTAGTGTTAAAAAATAACAGGATAATTTAATATAAGATATATGTATTACAAATAAAAACCAACAAATAAACTAAATTTATTGTATAAGTTTTTTGTTTTAATCCAGCTGAATTAATTTTAAAATACATTTTATTGTAATATGTAGAGGCAAATCATAGCGTTTATCTTCGTTAATAGGAATAAATTTAAATATACCTAATTGTATATGATAGAAGAATCACTAGCTAATGGGGATAAAGTTCAATTAGTTGGATTCTGAACATTCGAAACAAGAGAAAGAGCTGCTAGAGAAGGAAGAAATCCTAGAACCAAGGAAGCTATCAAAATTCCTGCAACAATGGCTCCTGTTTTTAAAGCAGGAAAAGAATTCAAAGAAAAAGTTAGCAAATAATCAAAAAGAACACATAGTCTATTTGTACTATGTGTTCTCTTATTTTGAAAAAAGATACATTTTATTCACACCTTATTTTAAAATTATTCTTCCCTAAGATTTTTGTAATAATTCAATTCTTTTCTCTTTTCATTTTTCTTAAATTTCAAATCACTTTCTTGTTTATAGAGCCTATTCAATTCGGAGTCACGGTTTGCAACTTTAATCCTTCCATAGAAAATGGCTTCTTGCTCATCTGCTAACTCGTTAATTTGAGATTCAAGGTCGTTATATTCAGATTGCAATTGATTTACTTTAGAAATAATTTCCTCTTGGTTCATTATAGTGACCTCCTTTCTATAAAAAATATTTGTGCACAATATAATTATAGAGGATAAATATGGATAAGTCTATTTTTAGGTGTATAAATTGAAAATATATTTATATATTACAAATAAAAACCAACAAATAAACCAAATTTATTGTATAAGTTTTTTGTTTTAATCCAGCTGAATTAATTTTAAAATACACTTTATTGTAATATGTAGAGGCAAAGCATAGCGTTTATCTTTGTTATAGGAATAAATTTAAACATACCTAATTGTATATGATAACTAGTGATGAGGTTAATAAGAAAAATATTAAGAAGAAGGTAACTATGGCATCTATAGGTAGAGAAATAAAATACCCACTATATAATAAATTAGAAAAGTTGCCAAAAACAAAATGACTTTTAAAATCAAATGGAATAATAAAATAGAATAAAAACAGGTGAAAGATAAACGAACTTTATTGTATGATTTCTTTTGTTTTAATTAGATTCAATAAAAATATAAACAAATTTTATTGTAATATGTACAATACGAAATATAGATATTATCACAGTCCTAAAAATTAATATATACAAACTTTATTGTATATAACATTAACTAACATATTAACTACTATTAGTAATAGAATTTTGTGTGTAATTTATTATAAATGTGAGATTTTAATAAATGAAAAGGAGGAGAGCAAATGGGAAATTTAAAGAAATTAATGTGCTTTATGTTTGTTATCAACTATATTTTATATGTATCCAGTATTATTGATTAGTGCTAAGCTAACTAAAGATAATTATAGTACTGATTCAAACAAGAATATATATAATTTGAAGGATGATGCAATGTTATCTATGTTATATCGATATATGGGAAATTAAACCGATATTTATCCTGGAATACCAAAACAATTTGATTTGTTTTGGGGCAAAATCCTTAGCATAGAAAGATCAGGTGAAGTGTTTGAATTTGAAATTTAGCATTTAGAGAGCGATGGTATGAAACTTAAAAAAGAATTTGAAGACTTGAGCACAAATCAATTAAATATAGATAAGTATTCTTATAAAATCTAATTGTGAGGAACATATACGTAAGAGTCCAAATAAATACTAAGTTTAACTTGATAATTAATTTTCAAGTTACGCTTAACAAAGATAGTGCCTATATAATTTTATAAAATTATATAGGCACTATCAGCTTTCCATTCTTCTGTTATAGCAATAGCAGTTTCAATATCTACATCAAGTAAATAAGCAACTTTATCTAGTGTTATGAACTCTTTTAAAAATGAAGACCTGATTAAATTATTATAGATTCTATTTTTTTCAAGTTTTAATATTGAGCTAGGTTCAGATTTCGAGTATCCTTTTTTTGCAAGAATATCGAATATCTGACCTTTGACAGATTGTGTTATATAATCATATCTATATAAGGACATTGTAAAGGCACCTAAACTAACACCTAATCTTTGTTTTAAAGTAATTAAGTCACCAAGTAAAAGAGGACGTCTATTTAAAATTTCTTCATATTTTTTTACAATATACCTTGGAACGAGAAAATATCCTGCAAAAGCATCAGCTGTAGCTTCAAAAATATTTTTTTTATCACCATAGTTATTATATAAAATATTATTAGTATAACATTCTCTGTGTAATAAAATATGTGCATACTCATGAAGTAAACTAAATATTTTACGTTCTTCGGTAATTTCATCAGAATCATTAATTAAAATAAAAAATCCTTTGTCAGAACTTAGAGCTGAAACACCAAATAAATTAGAATTACTTAATTTCTTAAATAATACTTTTATACCACTGGATTCTATAGCATAAATGATTTCTGAACCAATTGATTCCTCAATCCCCAGTTTTTTTCTTTGTTCATATGCAATGTTTTCAATGATGATTTCTAGTTCTTTAGGCAATTTATAATTAAATATTTTAAAATTAAGTGCAGGGTCGCTAATTAAAACATTTTTAGAATTTAATTGAATGGATAAGTTATATTGTTCTGGTGTATAAATTATATTCTCACCAAAGTTTTCTAATAGGGCATAATAATCATTTATATATTGTTGCAATTCTATAAGAGAATCATTATCAATGGTTTCTTTTGGATTTGTGGCTCTGAACATTAATGGGGCCATTATTTCTTCATTAATAAAAAAGTAGTCCAAGGATTTACCAAAATATTCAGCTATCAATTTAAGTTTTTCACTATCAATAATACTATTTCCATTAATATAGTTAGAAAAAGTTTGCCTTGTAACACCTATTTTTTTTGAAAGTTCAATTGCTGTTATGTTATAAGATAGCATTAGTTTTTCAATATTGTTCCCAATAACTTCAGATATTTTCACAATAATCACTCCTTTAATAATATCATTATATACATAAGAATGTAATTTTGCAACATACAAATGTTTAATTTTTTTAACATATAAGTTGTAAAAGATAATAGAATAGATAGTGTAAGTTAAAAAAAATTAACTTTATTATTGCATTCACATGATAATTATGGTAATCTTTATACATAAGATAAAAATTAAAAAAACCCAAGTCTGCAAACTTAGGTTTTCATAAAATTACTACAAAAATAAAAACAATCTAGTATTTTTTTGTTATACATGCTTAATTATATCGGATTGAATCTAATAAATCAATAGATAAGGAGCTTTTGGTTTATATTTTTGTATGATATTTTATGTCTTTTTATATCTTAAATAAAATTAATATGAGGTGTAAAGATGTCAAATATAAAACTACAAGATTTAACTGCTATTATCACTGGAACATCACAATATGGTGCTGGTTATGACACTGTTCATGTTGAAACTTTGTTAGTAACTGATGAACCAATTTCTTCAGAAGCTGCTTGGTATGTGCCAAATGGGTCAACAGTTCCACCAGCAGTATTAGAAATTTTTAAGATTTCAAATCTTAAGATGTATCCACAAAGTGAAGCGACTTTATTAAATGGGGTTGACGATATAAAACAACAAGCATTAAGTGGAAATTTGCAAGAGGTAATTAATGATTCTTCAAGATTATTACTTTTATCAATTCTGAAAAAGATTCAATTAAATCCTGTGCCTAGTGCAACAAATACTTATTTATTAACCTATGATTATAAATTGTATCCATTAGATGGAGTTCAAGTTCCAACATTTGAATTTCAAGTGTTGCTTCCTTTTGATACATTAATATTAAGTCCAGGTGGAAGAGTGCAAGTTACTGTATTAACTCCAATAGGAGCTAAAATTAACCAACAAGAAACAAAAGGTACTGTTATACCATCTAATGCTGAATTGCAGGAAGAAGTTTCTGTCAGTTCACAATCTAGAAGGGCAACAATAAGTTTTGCATATCAAAATGACCCGGAGTTTGTAGTAAAATATAACTATTAAAAAACAACAATGTAATATTTAGCCGTTGAATAAGTATTTATTAATGGAATTGAATCTTTGATAATGAAGATTAAAATAGTTTTATTAAATACAATACTTTTTCAATGGCTTAAATTTATATATGAAAGGTATGACAAAACATGAATAAATCAGCTTATAAGGTTTTTATGTTATGTATAATGTTGGTATTGTTTATTCCATTAACAATAGCTATATATTTTGGGTTATATTCAATAAATAATTTTTTCCCTCAGACATATCAAAGGTATGCTACTGGAGGAAGAGCAGATACTAATATATTTTTTAACAGTGAAATTAATGAAAGTACGAAAGTGATAGATTCAATAAGTATAGTTGATTTAAGTGAAGTAAAAGCAGATAGAAGAATTCAAACTTTTTGTAAGGTAATCAATAAAAACAAGTATAAGATTAAAAAAAGTATAATGGCTAATAAATTGTATATGGAATATTTAGATAAAAATGAATTAACAGTTGATGATTTTTTTTCATATTCTGAAAAAATAGCTTCATTAGATGATAACTTTGTTAAGTCTGGTTTTTTCATAAGTGCTTTAATAATAATTTATATTTGTGTAGTTAAATTTAATTGGAGAAATAAATTTTATTGGTTTGCTGGGTTAGTTTATATACTTGATGTATTATCTCAGTTTACTGGAATGCAAATTGATAATTTAGCTTATTATGCAATTATTCAAAAATATGAAACATATGATAACTATATTTCTACAGTACCATTATTATTAGATGCAATTGTTCAAAGTGTTTTAGCATTTATTATTTTTGATTATTTATTGCAAAAATATAGGAAAAAGAGAAGTATTGTAGTAGATAATCTTATTACAGATATAAATAGTATTATTGATAAAATAGAAAGTAGAACAATTACGCCATCAGAAATTAGTAGTTCATGGAAAGTAATTATATTTAAGTTTTTAAAGGTGTGTAGAAAGTTTATTCCTAACTATAAAAGGAAAAAATTCTTTGATAAAATATTTCGTCAAATGACTAATTCTGATGAGGAACTATATGCGCTTATTAATTCTATACAAAAAGAAATAGAAGATGTTTCTTCTTGTAATACAACTAACATAAATGGGTATGGTAAAAAATTAAAAATGCTTAGAGCTAAAATCTATCAGTTAAAAAAGTACGATTTTTAGGATATATTAATTTTGTACTTAGGTTAAATATAATTATAAGATATGTATACTTAAAATACAAAAAGAATAAATTGGGTCAATTTTTTAAGAATTAGTCTTTTTAATTCCCATAGCAATCTGTTTTTGATAATTCAAATAAATAAAGTGGCAATTAATTTTTCTTAATATAATTTTAGTGATGAGGTAATTTTTCATCATCGTGCTTAAAACCTATGACTTTAGTTCCTGTTGGACTAATTTCAATTGTGATTGTGTCTATTCCATACGGAGGATTAAGAGGTCCATAAAAGGTATTAACTTAAACAGTAATAATAAAAGTGAATTTTTTAGAATCTGGTTGAGTTATCGAAATTTTAGACTTATAGAAATTAAAGTCAGAGCCAGTTCCTCCATATATACTAATATTACATAATTTAAATAACATATTCGCGTGGAGTATAAATGTATTATAGAGCTAGAAGAATATATAAAGACAAAAGTAAATGAATTTTATAATGAATGTAGAGAGAAGTTTACTGATCATTTAGACTGTAGAAAGTTATTATTGATTAAAAATGAGATACATCTTGATAATAATAAATAATAGATGCAATTAATAAAACTTCTAAATCAGAGACTATATATGAGATATGGATAGAATTCATAGGTTATAAAGAAGTATATAACTCAGAAACAGATGATTTAGAGGAAGTTGATATAGAAAAGAAATATTTGAAATTAAGATTAAAAACTACAAATGCTGCTGATACGGTGAATCATATCATAAATAAGTAGAAAAAAACAATAGATTTTATATTGACACACTAATATTATTGTTATAATATATAAATACAGATATGATTGTCTTGGCGGATGATCGGTATAATATAATTCAGTTATAATAGATTTGGCGATCTATTGGTATCCCTCAATATTATTGGGGGATTTTTATTTTTATAAGTAATAGTTTATTAAACTGGAAATAAATATTATGAAAGATGGTGTGACATGAATACAGATTTATCTAGAGCCCAGAAATTAATGCATTGGGTTTCTCAAAAATTATATTATAATACTGGGAAGAGTTATCAAAGAAATTGGACAGTTAAGCGTGGGGAAGTTTACTTTGTTGACTTAGGTGAAAATATAGGGAGTGAAGAGAATAAATTAAGGCCATGTATAGTATTGCAATCAAATTCATATAACTTTAAATCACCAGTATTTACTTGTGCAATAATTTCTAGTAGTCCAATAACTATATCAGATATTCAAGTAGAAATAACTAATGAGTATCCGTATAAAGATGAAAATGGACAAGCGAAGTTTTTATGCGGAGCGATAGATTTAGGTCAAATAAAGACTATTGGAAAGGAACGTATAGTTTCTAGGAAGGTATGTACTATAACAAAAGAGATAGATGAGGTTGACATAAAATTATTAAATATATTTGGACTAAGTAATCTACTTAAAAAGAGAGATAATACAATTAAATCCTTAGAAGGTAAGGTTGCTTACTTAAAAAAAATTAATAAGATATAAAATAAAAGAAATACTATTATAAGAAAGTGTAACAATATTATTAGTATAGAATAATATATATTAATACAGTTGTGATTACCTTGGCGGGTAGTCGGCAAAATTAAAATTAGTATAAACATTTATTATGGTCCCTCAGTTATAGAGGGATTTTTTATATGTTAAAAATCTCACTTAGCTATGATATAAAGAATCATAGCTAAGTGAGGTTTTTTATTAAAATATTGAGATGAGTGAGTTATGGATATTTTATTAACAGAATATAGTAAATAACAAAGAATAAACCAATATGATGTATAATTATAGTATTAAATATATAAGGATGTGATAGTATGGCATTAAATCGTAAGTATAGTGTAAATGCGTTAAAAAAGGAAGAAATTCACTTAGCAAATTATTCATCTCGAATATTAAATAAGCGAAAGAAGTTGAATGAGATTATTGGGCAATATATACAAGGAATTCATGTAATATCCGGAATGAGGGGAGTAGGAAAGACAACATTTATAAACTTATTTAAAGATAAATATATAAATAATAGAACTTTTATACACTTGAATGTACTTGATAGTTCTTTTGATTTAATTAGTGAAATTATTATACATATAGATAGTTTAATAAATGATGGAGGTTTAAAAAATGCAGAGCGATGTAGAGAAAAGATAAACAGATTAAAGTATAAAATATTTAATGAAGTATTGATTAAAAGGTCTTTTGAATCAAAAATTACAGAAAAAGAAACAAATAAATTAAAACGAATATTTGGAATTAATATAAAAAAATATATAGATATTAATTTATCAAATAACTTAACTATTGAAGAAGATAAAAAAAATGAAATTATTTATGAAGTTATTAGCACACCTATACAAAAACAAGAAAAAAATATCAAAGAACTAATTTCTATATTAAAAGAACTATCTAATGATAATGGAATCGTAATAATTTTAGATGAAATTGATAAGTTATCTGATAATGAGTTCGACATATTATTAGATAAAAATAAGGAATTATTTTTAGAAAGTGGACTTGTATATTTTATGGTATGTGATACTAAAAAGTATATTAATATAAGGTATGATAAAAAGTATATGAATATATTTAATAGATTTATATACTTACCTTTATTATCTTGGGAAGAGTATTTGGTTATATCCCCTAAAATAAAAGAATTTAATAATATTGAAAGTGTGAAAAAAAGTTATTGCTATACACTTGGAAATTATAGGAGGATTATAACATTTGAAGAGAATGATGAATTTTATAAATATTCAAATAGTATTTGGAATATTATAAATGAGACAGAGGCAAGTAATATTTACAAGAATTCACCAGAGCCGTTAAAAGATATACTTAAAGAATTCTTATTTGACATCTTTAATATATTAAAGATAAGTACATATTTAACTGATAAAGAAATTAACAATATAAAAGATAAACATACATTTATATCTAATATAAATATCATTATTGATAGAATTATTGAATTGTTAAAAACGTCAAAATATATTGATTATATAAATGGCAGATATATTTTAAAGGAAGATGATAAGGAATTATATTATGTTAAATCAGATACTTTAGAGAATGAAATATTAAAAATATATAAGCCTAAAGAATTTAGGGTGATGGATAGGAATAGATATAGAATAGAGGAATTATCTACATCAGAGATGGGTGATTTATTAGACATCATTACATGGCATAGAACTGAGTTAGACGCTGTATTAATTTTTAGACAAGAGGTAACATATGAAACTATAAATAATATTAGTTATCACGCTGTCATACTAACAAATAATAATTTATGTTCAACTGCATTTGTAAATGTAAGCGGATTTTCATGGAATCATGAATGCATAGCTAGTTATAGTGACATGAAAAAATATCTTAGTGATAGAAATATCGTATATAAAGAATATGAATTAAGAATAGACGAAACAGTAAAAGAGGCATTTGAAAATAAGCAGCATATATATATGAGAGACTTGTATGTAATGTGGCAAAATTAAATAAGTAAACTCACGATTATTAGGGATAAGAAACACCATACCATAGATAAATGGTTTGCATATTTTCCCCCATACATTGCATGTAAAACTATCTTAATCAATAAAGAAAGACCAACTTTACAAATATTTATTGATTTAATTTGAATATTGAAATTAAGTATATAAATTGTTTTAATAACATGTAGCCTTAAAAGGCTGTTAACTATAAAGAGTATTTATTACAGAATGGGTTATCAACCAGTTTAATTTTTCTATAACATGTTAAGAATATTTATTGGTATAATATCTTTAAATAACATAGAAATACTTTGGGTTGGAGTAAAATAAATGATTAACAAAATCGCAAACATGAAGTTTTTTGCAAAGAGAAAAAATAATTCAAAACGAATATATTATGTACAAGATACATATACAAAAATAACTGATTATTTTAACGTAATACAAAATAAAAATGTTGTATTTGTATGTATAGGAACTAATAGGACTCATAGTGTTGATGCATTAGGTCCATTTATAGGTTCTATTCTAAAAGAAAATAAAGATTTTGATATTCCTATCTATGGAACCTTAACAGACCCAATAAATGCAAAGAATATAAATGAAAAAATAAAGATTATTAGAACTAAACATCCTAAACAGATTCTAATAGCAATTGATGCATCTCTTTCAGCCAAAGAAGATGTTGGTAAAATAATAATAAAAGATAGTGGATTAATTGCAGGAAAAGGGATAGGTAAGAATCATGCATATGTAGGGGATATATCGATTCAAGGTATTATGGGTGAATTAGAATTAGACGTTGTTAGATATTATGTAGATATGAAGTTTCTTAGTGATATGGCCTTTGAAATTGCGAAAGGAATAATAAAGTCATTTATGAAATGTTAGACTAAACTCTGTAGAATTTCAGAAAATGATAGGAGAGAATTATTTGACGGTAAACATAAATAGAAATTATATATCATGCAGAGATAGAAAATTATTGGTTTTTCATAGTCATACTTTGAACGGATTCTGATATGTAAAGACAACAATAGAATCATTCTTAAAGCAATAAAAAGAGAGCCTATTAAGGATGCAAATAAGGAAGCATACTTAATAGGCTCATTATGAAATTTTTTAATATATCATAATATACTTCTATAGAGTATTCCCAGTCCTTATCTTTCTATAATTTCAAGCCTTATTCAGAATTAATCTAAATAAGGAGGTTTATTTAATTCATTGTCAGAAAATTTTCTGATTGATTCTGCTAAATAATTTCGTAGATAAGGAGTCATTTCTTTCCGAAAACCTAATTTTTTGATGTACTGATGAACTGTTAGAATATTACTATCTTTAATTGAATTCTTTACTGTGTAATCAATTTTCCTAATAAGATATTCTTCTCTTGTTTCATAGGATTCTTCAATAATTTTTTTTGTAATTGGTAATTTAGTTAAATTGTTTAATATTGAAGTAAGGTGGTAATTGATTCTCTTGGATATATTTGGCCTTGTGATTTTAAGATCTGTATTTTCTTTAATGTCATTTATAGCTATTAGTACTGTGTTACTCAACTCTAAGTCTCTGTTTGCCCAATCAACCTGTTCTTTATGCTCGTAAAAAGTTTTTTTTGGAGGCATTATATTATCATACCATTCTTTGTCATTTGCTAAAACTGTATTACATTCTCTATGTAAGACCTTAAATATCTCTCGTCTAGACATATCTTTATGCTCACGTATGAATTTGAGAATAACATCTTTATGGCGCTCTAATAAGTCAGCATTTTCTCTTACTATGTCTTTTATTGGTCTATACTTAACTTTTGTATTCAAGTGATGAAGCAATTGATTTTTGGTGGCATGTGACATTATCTTACCAAAGCTACAATTTAGAATAGAACACAACTGTCTTATAGAATAATTTTCTGTAATAATCAAATTAGTAGCTTTATTTTCCCATTCTATACCCCAGTTAATAACTGACTTAAAAGTATAGCGGTTATCTAGCATTTGCTCATTAGATTTTCTAGTATAAGTAAACCCACATTTGCAAGCAAATACACCGTAAGAAGTTGAGTCATGTGTGGATTTTTTTAATTTATATGAAGAAATCATGTCTTTTTTATAATGTTCAGAAGCAATATTTAAACAGGGCCAAGGACCTTGACCAAACGGTAGATATTCTTCATTTGAGTTTATAAAATTATTAAATCCACCATATAAGAATCTTATAGCTAATAAATGTTTTATAGGATTAAGATTAAAAGTAATGTTTTGACTTATTCCATAAAGCCAATCGGTATTAGAGCTTTCTGTAATATTAGAATTTACAAAGGTTAGGAAATCATCCGTATAAAAGGTTGAAAAATCCTGTACTAATTTTTTGTGATTAACGATTCCTTTATTACTTGAATAGCCAGTTATAAGTAGTTTCTGCTTATACATATTCAAGATTCTTTCAATATTGTAATTATTAATGTTTGCATTTAATAAGCAGATAATATCAGACTGAAGTCCCAGAAGTTGATTATATATATCATCATTTATATTCAAAGGGATTGCTTGATCTATAATGTTGTTGATTACAAAATACCTGTTTGTATATTTAGAATCAGATAGATCTACATAATCAAGAATTATATTATGATATTGACATATAAAACAACATGGAATCTGATGAGATCTATGTATATAAGCTTCACCATATTTTTTTTCATCATCAACAACACATTGAGAGCAAACTTTAACAACTTTATCACTAAATAAAATAGAAGGATATTTATTTCCAATCCCTTTAGTTCCAAACTGCATTGCTTTTATTATATACTTTGACTGACTGTCTCTTAGAAACGGCTTATAAAAAGGAAAAGAAGTATTATTTTTAATAATATCGTCAGGAAAAATATTCAAAGCGTCCGGAAGATTAGAGCATAGAAAATTTAAATTTAGAGGATATTGGAGGGTTATGTAATCATGCTGTATGCCTAGAAGGTTATAGTTTGTATGCCTATTAGATCTGTAACCAGTCAATTCATTATAACGCCCAAACCAACTATAGAATATCTCGTCATTATATGGTGTTGTAATAAAATCAATCAAACAAAACACCCTTTCCATTTAATATATATGTATATATTCTTTTCATTTTTTTAATCTATATTCTTTAAAGACTAACAAATGTTAATAATCTAGAATAATTAATATATAAAGGATTTGTTATGGAGATAGCTTCTATGAATGAAAAAATTCTATAAATGTTGAATAAAATTTCAAATAAGGTTAATAAATAAAAATAGAAATTTATTGCTATGGCATAGTATTTCTAGGATTTTGCAAATTTACAACTCTAAAAGAGTATATTTTGCATGCCCTAAAATACTTTGCCATTTTTTTATATCGAGCATAATGATATTGGCAACAACTATGTTCAATAGTGATATATAGTGATCAAAATCATAAAAAAATCAATATAGTAATTTCTTTAGAGGTGTTAGATGACCAAAATTAGAAAAACGGATAAAGCAAGACTACGGGAAAAGAGGGGGCAAGGATATGGATTAGAATATAAACCGTGGATATTACCTCATGAGGTACCATCAGATGGACGTTGTCACAAAATATTGGGATGGAAACATAATAGAGTACATTATTTATTGTCAGATGGGGAATTGTGGGCATTTTTAATACTGCAGATGCAAGATAATGTACTTGATATACGGGAGCAATTTCCGCTATTGCCAATCAATGAAACTTTGGAGATTGCTGAAAGGTTAAATGTGTTACATCCTCCTAAATACAAAATAAATAGAGAAGAGAAAACTGTATTAACATCAGATTTTAATATTCTCGTTAAATGTGATATAGGTGTAAAAGAAATTGTAAGAACATTAAAGACAGAGGAGGACTACCAAAAAAGAAGAACTCAAGAAAAATTGCTAATAGAAAAAGAATTTTGGAGTAAAAAAGGGATTGACTGGGGAGTAATAACTCACAATGAAGAAAGCAAAGTGATAGGAAGAAATATATACAGCATTTATCAAGATTATTTTTGGAATGACGCAATGAATCTTAATGATATCGAGTTAAAATGGCTAATTGAAAAATTTAAAGATATGCTTTCTAAAAGTAATATGAATGTTATTAAAACAACAAGTGAATTTGAAAGAGTTATGGGATGGTGTGAAGGGGAAGGTCTTAGCTTTTTAAAATATCTCCTAACTCACAAAGAAGTTAAAGCTAATTTTAGAAAAAAATTTAATTATTATGATATGGATGTTTGGCTATAATTTATAGAGGTGTACATATGGAGAGTTTTATAAAAAATAATGATATACTGAAAAATTTAAATACAAATGAAGTCGAAAGGGTTTTATGGATTGAAGTGTCTCAAGAGAATTGCTTCTGTATTGAAATGTTGACTAGAAAACTAAAAATTAATATAAGAACTTTAAAAGATATAAATAGAGGTTTCAAAGATGGAATATACACAATCCTTCCTAATCAAGATTTTTATAAGATTATAAATGAAGATACTTTATCCAAAAGTAGAAAAGAACAATTAAATAACAGATACAAGATTGTAAGTGAAATTGACAATGTTGAAAATATTCCTCTATGTCTTTATAGAAATTATAGAGGAAAGTTTGTTAAAAAAGCCATAGAAAAATATAATGTCTCAGAGAAATGTGTTTATGACTATTTAAGAAGGTATTGGCAAGGAGGAAGAACCAAGGATTCATTATCAGATAACTATGATAATTGTGGAAAGAGTAAAGACAGAAATTATATAAAAAAGCCGGGTAGAAAGAGTGTATCATCAAAGATTACTGGAATCGAAGGGAAAATACTAGATTTACAAGATAAAAAGAATTTTGAATATGGGATTAATAGATATTACAGATATAATGATAAAATGCCAATTACCAAAACATTTGATAATATTATTGCTGATAATTATAAAGGAAAGAAGTGGTATGAGAAACCCACATTTGATCAATTTTATAATTGGTTCAATCAGAATATAGATAAAAATAAGATGGAATATGACAGAAAGGGGAAGAAGAACTACCAGAATAATGTTAGAGGGTTGAGTTCTGATTCAGTATATGAGTCATATAGCCCAGGACTAAGGTATCAAGTAGATTCAACAGTATTTCCTATATACCTAGTAAATAGGATTGATAGAAACTTAGGTATAGGAAAACCAGTGGTATACTTTGCTGTGGATGTTTTTTCAACTAAAGTAACTGGAATACACGTTGGGTTACATCAAGATTCTTGGAATGGATATGCAAAGTTGCTTTATAATACTTTTCAGGATAAAGAAAAGTACTGTGCCTATTTTGGTATAAAGTTACCTGAAGATGAGTGGAATGTAACTGGATCACCACAAATAATTATGGCGGATAGGGGAGGATTCATTGCTAAAAATTCTGACCTTTTAGTAGAATATCTTAAAGTTTCGATTGAATATGCACCTTCTTATATTGGAAGTGCAAAAGGTACAGTTGAACAAAAATTTAAGATAATTGAATATATGATTAAACATGACTTACCAGGCATAATAATGAATAAGTATAGAGAACGTGGTCAGAAGGATTACAGAAAGGATGCAAAATTGGATATTTATGAATTTACCCAAATTGTTATTGAAGCAGTTTTAGAGAGAAATGCAAAAGTTATGAATAATTACCCCCTTGAAAAAGAGCTCGTTTGGGCAGGTGTTTCCCCAGTGGCAAATGAAATATGGAATTGGGGAATCAAAAATAAGAAGGGAAAGTTAAGAAGTCAACCAGAGGATAAATTGAGATATTATTTATTAAGACATGCGAACGCTTCAATAACTGAGAAAGGGATACAGTATAAAAATATGTTATATACTTGTGATATAGCACAAAAAGAAAATTTGTTTTCTAGAATCAATAAAAATAGGCATATTGAGATTGCTTATGATTCAGATTGTATGAATTCCATAATGATGTATAATAATAACTCTAATAAATATATTGAGTGTCAGATAAATAGATGTATGACATCAAATGACATTTACATTAATAGAACTTTAGAAGAAATTGAGAAGTATGATGAGTTAGTTAGAGTAAAAAAAGAAACTGTATATAGGGATGCAAATGATAATTTATTTGCTAATAAAAGGGAAATTAGACAGGGGATTGTTTCAGAAGCAGTTAAAAAAAGTAATGGCAGTAAAGTTAAAATTGAAGACATAGATGAAAATAGGAGTATTGAAAAAGCATTTTATGATGAGAAACAATCTTTAACAAAAGAACAATGTTCAGTAAATAATAAGGAGTATAGAAATATTAGTGGGAGATTAGATGAGAATGATGAAGTAAAATTTGAAAATATAAAAAAAAATTCAAGAGATGTTTTATCTGATTTTATAAAAAATAAAATGTTTAATAAAAATTAGTTTTAAAATAAATAAGATAAATAAGAACCAAGAAAAATTAAGGGCTTATTAAATATAAAAGTATAAAAATGAAGGGAAGTGAATTTTAGTGGAAAGTGGTACTTACAGTACACTTTATCACTAGAAGGAAGGTTATGCCAGTAACTAAGTATTATGAGGGTGTTACTAATAATCAATATGAAGACATTAATGAAGGCAAGTTCTTATTTAGAGAACATATAGAGGCTAGATATATCAAACAAGAACTTCCACAATATAAAGGAAATTTATTAATTGAAGCATTGCCACCGATAAAGAACTTTGAGCAAGTATTTGATTTTCTGAAGAGATTTCCTGTTTATAGTGAAGAGGAAAGATATTACTCTAATGAATATAGAATTCATTCTATATTTAGATTGCTTGATTACGTGCTGCCTACATCATCAAATTTATTAACTGATGAATATTTATCTATTATTATTAGGAATGGATATGTTAGTAAAAGAATTGATACACCTCAGTATTTGAAGACACTTAAAAAAGCTAATAGTAACTTATTTAGTGATAATATTGAGAACAATGAACTTATAACTCATTGTTCAATATCATCTAATTCAGCTACGGGATGTTTAATTATAGGGCCAAGTGGTTCAGGTAAAACAACAGGAGTAAATAATATTCTCTCTCAATATCCTCAGGTTATAAGGCATGTGATTGATTACGGTGAAAGCAAAGGTGTTTTTACTCAGATACCATGGATACGTGTTGATTGCTCTTATAATGGAAAAATTTCTGGGGTATGCAGCCAATTTTTTCAAGAGATTGATTTGTTATTAGGAACTAAATATACTAATCAGTACTCTAAAAGAGGTGCATTAGTAGATAGAATGATTGCATCAATTTCATTCTTAGCATTAAAGTATGGTATTGGAGTACTAGTTGTTGATGAAATTCAGCATATTAGACATACTAATAATGGAGAGTCATTATTTAACTTCTTCGTTACTTTATCAAATACTATTAAAATACCGATCGTTTTTATTGGAACATATAAAGCAAGTAAGACAATTTTAGGGGAGCAATATAGACATGGTAGAAAGGCAGAAGGAATTGGGACTATTGAGTATCTTAGATTGAAACAGAAAGAAAACGAGTGGGATACCTTTATTGAATTTCTTTGGAATTATCAATGGCTAAAAAATAAAACACCACTAACACAGAAATTAAAGGATCTAATGTATAAAAGAACAATAGGTATAATTGATAGAGCCAATAAATTATTTATGGCAGTTCAGCTTGAAGCAATATTTTCAGGTGAAGAAAAAATAACAGAAGAACTAATCAATAGGGTTGCAGATGAAAAATTTAAACTAACAGGTGCAATAATAAAAGCCTTTGAATCTGGAGACCCTAATGAAATTAGTAAGTGTGAGGATATTAAGGCCCCAGACATGAATATAGAAAATTATCTTGGAAGAAATAAGGCCACAGAAAAAATAAATCAAATCTATAACGATGAAAAATTTAAAGAAAGTGTTAATAAGCAAATGATCATTGATAGTATAATTATTGGATTAAATACTACAATGCAATATGATAAAAAGACAATAGAAAAAGTTGCTATTAGAGTAGTTAGCAATAAAGGGTTTGATACAGATATAGGAGTCTTAATAAGAGAAGTTGCTAAACAAATGTTGGTTGAAGAGCTACAAACTGAAAAAGAAATTAAATTTAAGCAGACTAAAAGATCAAATAAAAATGGTGACATCAAAAAAAGTAAGAACTTGCTTGATAACTTTCAAGAGGAAAATAAAAAAGATATACTTGATGGTATACAGTAAGGAGTAATTATTATGATTTATGATTTCCCAGCCCTATATAAAGATGAACTTTTATATAGCATATTAGGAAGATATCATCTAACTGATGGAAATAGAAACACTAAAATTCTATTTAAACAACTATTTGGAAAGTCTACAGTCACCCCGGTAATTGACATCCCATGTAATATTGAGAAATTTAGTAATTGCATTCCCGAGAATTTAGGATATTCTAGTAACGAAATTATTAAGAATTACACACTATTTCCACTATACTCTCCATTTATGGATATAGGAAAAAGACAGGAATGTATTGATATTATAAAATTTAAAGACGGTAAAGGAATAAAGCATAAGATTGGAATAATAGCTGGTAGTATATGCAAAAAGAAAAACATATATTATTGTCCAGAATGCGTTAAGTTTGAGATAACTAATTACGGTGAAACATTTATACATAGGCTACATCAGGTTCAAGGTGTACACATATGTGAAAAGCATTGTTGTAAATTAAAAGAATATAAGAATGTCTTAAAAAGTAAAGCAAGCTTTAATTACATAGATATTAGAAAAATAGATGATAGTCCAGAATATATTTCAGATAGAAAAGTATATTTAAAATTATTGAAAATATCTCAAGAAGTTAAATATCTACTTGAAAATGACTTGAGTTTACACTTAGATCAGAATACTATTCGGCAAAGATACTATAATATATTGTTTGAAAAAGGGTATATAACTGCAAATAATAATGTAAAGCAGTCAAAGCTTATGGATGACTTTATTAATTATTATGGTGATGATTTTTTAGTTAATGTGGGTTCTCCAATTAGCATATCTAATGAAAGTAATTGGTTAAAGGTTATGCTTCGAAAGCCTAAACAAAAAATCCATCCTATAAGACATATACTTTTTATAGATTTTTTAGTTGGTAGTATAGAACAATTTATTATGTATACAAATAAGAAGAATGTATATCTATGTTTAAATCGTTGGTGCAATCATTATAAAGATAACAATATGACAAAGTTTAAAATTACTGCTGATTACAAAACAAGAGAACTTGTTGCAACCGTAAAATGTGAGAATTGTGGCTTTATTTATTCAAGAAAAGTAAATAAAGATATGAATAAAGTAGGAAGAATTAAAAATTTTGGGCCAGTTTGGTGTAATAAATTAGCAGAGGTCTTAAGGAGTAATATGTCATTAAGAGCCATGTCTAGAGAAATGGGGTGTGATTGTAAGACAATAGTTAAATATGCTGAAAAATTGAGATATAGTAATTTGACTTGTAGTGATATGAATATAGGTAATGAAAAAAATGATAATACAAATGAAATGAATTTTGGGGAAAGAAATAATTATAGAAATAGTATTATTAAATTCATGGAAAAAAATCCTTGTATGACTATTTCCTCTATAAGACTAAATAGATATAAAGAATTTGCATGGTTATATAAAAATGATAGAGATTGGCTTCATGATAATCTTCCTGAACCACGTAGAAATAGGCACAAAGAATATAATAAGGTAGATTGGGAAAAAAGAGATAATATTTTATTAATGTTATTAAAGAACGACTATAATTCTATTAAAAGAAGTCAAGAAACAGTAAGGATAACCAAAACACTCTTAGGACGACGGGTCGGAAAGTTATCATATATAGAGAAAAAGCTTGATAAATTGCCATTATGTAAGGAATATTTGGAAAGTGTACAAGAGACAGTAGAGGAATATCAAATAAGAAGGGTATATTCTGTATGTTCTGATTTGATAAATAGAAATGAAAGTATTGTCGGTTGGAAAGTTAGAAAATTAGCTGGTCTAAAAAATAATATATCTGAAATAGTTAAACAAAAAATAGAGAGGGCTATAGCAAATTATGTTGATATTTCTTGAACTAATAAGATATTTCTAGTTTTGTAGTATTATTTAAAAAAATAATGTTATGATGATTTTGAAAAATGAATAGTCCGTATTATTTAAGAACGTGCAGTTATAGGAAAGGCACGTTTTTATTATACGAAGCATTTTGCCAGTAATAGGGATTGGCTATAAAAATCGATTAACAAATAGTGTAATTAATTTTATAGAGTGTAATTTTAGTATTTAAAAGGAGTTTATGTTAATTTGTAGAATATTGAAATTAATATCAAAAGCATATGAATATTAAATCTATAAAAAGAAGTTAAAATATAATTAGGAAAGATTTAAATTGGGGGATGTTTATGGCAACATTAACTTTTAATGAACAGGAAAGATTTGAAAAACTTTTTGGAATGAGTTCTGGCTATGTTTTGGATTTTAGTAATAGAAAATTTCAGCAATTTATTTATAGTGTAATGAATATTGATATTTACCAAAAGTATGAGTATGCATCAAAAGCAAAGTTGTTAAGACAAATTATTTTGGATTATGACAATGTTATTGTAGGAAAGTTGTTGATGGAATTACTTAGTTATATGAGAGATAACATCTCAATAGATGACAAGGAAAAGAAACTATTCAGCAGTTGTGTAGAGATTGCAAATAGACTTATGGGTAAGAAAATTACTGTCAAGCAATCATCTAGTAAAGTAACTACAACTAAAGTAATATTTAATTATGAGGAAAGCTTAAAGAAGTTAGTTGAGCTAACATCTATTGATAATAATCAAAAGCGAGGATTTGCTTTTGAAAAGTATTTGTTTGAATTGTTTAAACAAAATGAACTTGAGCCAAGAAGTAGTTTTAGAATAACTGGTGAGCAGATTGATGGTAGTTTTATACTAAACAAAGAAGTATATTTGCTTGAAGCAAAGTGGACAAAATCACAAATAGATAAAGGTGACTTAGTAATATTTAATGAGAAAGTATCATCAAAATCTGGCTTTACAAGAGGTCTATTTATTAGTTTCTCAGGTTATACAAGTGAAGCGATTGAAACTTTTGCAAATGGAAGAACCGTAAATATCATATTGATGACAGTACAAGAGTTAGTAATATTGTTGCAAAGAAAGCTAGATTTTAAAGATATACTTTGGAGAAAAGTACGATTCTTAGCAGAAGAAGGAGATTTTTTCAAAAATACTATTGAATTATAAATTATTATGAGGATGAAAGGATATAGGTACATCAATATATGTTCAAATGCTAAGATCATAGAACTGTTTTTTTATAATAGAAAGATAGCCTAGTGGGAGTTAAACTAATGAAAAGATTATATTTAATTGCATAGTTAACTCTATAGTAAAGTTGTTAGCCCAAATACAATAAAATAAATAGTGAAGATTAAATATTGAGTAATTCAAGAAAGTCAAAGGAGATATTATAATGACAAAAGCATATAAATACATTAAATTATAGAGGTATTTGTAAATTCCTACAGAGCCTATTTGTACGTTGTCATTTAATAATACTGGACAAATTGCAGAAAGAATGTTATTAAAGTCAGCATACTTTCATTTTGAGGTATGATGAGCAAATGCCCACACTCATCCATAAATAATAGCATGGATAGGTTATGAATATAAAACTAAGTATGTGACTGGTATATATAAATATGAAAAAGTTATTTTTGTAAAATGAAACAGTAAATTGAATTTTTGTTGAAAGAGAATATAAGGAGAAGCGAGGAGTATAAAATGATACTTAATAATTTGTATAATTTCAAAAATCCAGTAAAAAATTTCTTGGATATAGACAATATTAAATTGCCCGAAAATATATCTTCCTTTGAACTTGAAGAATTGTGCTGGGTTGAGCCTTTTAATTTTAGAATAAGAAAGCAAGATGATAAGTATCGTACTATTAAAATGCCCAATATTTTAAATTTTGCACGGGCATATGAAGAATTTAAGGACATGCCGTATTTTGAAAGAATTCAAGATATGGATTATTCGCATAAGCGTTTATCAGCAAATCTTGAAACTGGAGATTTTACATCAGGAGAATATGATAGACAATTAGAAGAAGATTTTGAAAGATTATGTGTATATGATAATCTGATTAAAATGGACATAAAGGAATACTATGGGAGAATATATACTCATAATATTGTTCCTCCAGAACATAATGATCGATTTTTATCTAATATGAATTTAGGGGCAACTAACGGTTTGATAATGGGAAATTATTTATCATTATATTTTGCAGAAGTTAATTTAACTAATATAAGTAAAGATATAGAAAAAGAAATTGAAAACTCCTTTATACAATGTGATTTCTCTTATTTTTCTGATGATTTTTACTTCTTCTGCAATAAAAATGATAATGAGAAGATTATTAAAATTTTTGATAAAGTATTGGAAAAATATGAACTTGAAAGAAATGCGTCTAAAAAAGAAATAAGCACTTATGAAACCTTTAATAACTACAATTTAGTAGCCAGGTATTGGAAAAAAGTAATCGCTCATTGTAATGTTAGATTTGATGAAGAAAGAAATAATAATAAGTTATATTTTATTAATCAAATAGTATATAGAATGTCTAATTTAGAGGATAATAAATTAAAAAAAACTTTCATTAATAATTTCTTTAAAACAAAATACTTTAGAGAGTTACCTATTGATAAATATCAGATTAAGAATTATGATTATCACCAGTTATGCTTTATCTTTAAGTTTTCTCCAGAGGCTATGCTATATGCTATTGATAAGTTTAGTATAATGAATGATTTTGATAAGACTAGAATACGCAAATTTTTCCAGATAAGATATAAAGAGATACTTCAAGAACCGTTTAATGATGAACAATTATACTTTTATTATGCAATAAAAATATTGAATTTCACAGATTTGCTAATAGAACAGAAGAATGTTGTACTTAACTCTAATAATCAGATATTAATTTCGTATTATCTCAAAGATGGTCTATTTGAAAATGAAGAAATTAATATCTTAAAATCCAACCAAGATGAGAAGTATTGGTTTCAAAATTATCATTTGATACTATGTTCACCTGATTTGTTAGGTGACCTAGAAAATAGCATCAATAGGTATTTAATACCTGATAATGCAAAAGAGAAAGAAAACGACAAGCCTAACAAAGTTGCAAAGAAAGCTTGCCAAAAGAAGTCATATATGGACTTTTATAAAGAAAACTTGGAATTGAGAAATTTTATAATTAGAGATATATCAGATGTTCACGCTGAGATTATAAATTATTTAAGATTAAAAATTGAAGAAAATATTGCTATTTTTGAAGAAGAAGATTAAGCAGAACTAATATAATTTTAAAATGTAGTAGATGGCTTAATGACAGAACATAATCAACGGAAAGCTGAATGAAAGCAGAATATATATCCGAAATGTATTCTTATTATGTCCCAAGTAATTATTATTATGATTGTTTGATAAATAGCATAATTATATTAGTAAGATATCAGATGAAATTTTGAAAGTGGACATCCATTTTAGTTAAATAGCTCATTACTAAAGTGGACATATTATTGATTATATAAAAGTATAGTAAATAATCTTTTCATAATATCCACAATTGATTAGACTAGCATCGCTACCTGCATGTAGGATGCTTTTAAATTAAAATATGGAGGCTACTTATGGAAGAAACATTTGATGTTGAAAAATATCGTAAAGAAAATCCAATGGATTATATAAAAGCAATTGAATTTATTAAAGAGAATCCGACTAATGGTGATGTAATGAAAGCTTTATATGATATAACTAGATTACATATACCGGACATTCTGTATAAATATTATTTTTTATCTGAGGATTGTAATGAGAATAATCTAAGATTTCAAACTTTAGTAGATAAAAAGGTGTATATGTCAGATAGTAAAAGTTTAAATGATCCGTTTGATAATAAAGCATTTTTTTACAAGGTAGAAAGTCTAATTGACTACGAAGTACTAAAGAAATGTAATGGAAGACTTATAGAGGATTTTTCATCATTTCATAGGCTATCTTGTTTTACAAGCAATGGGGTTAATTGTATGCCTATGTAGGCACATTATTCAAATAATCATAGAGGATTCTGTGTAGCTTATGACATGAATGATAAATATAATGATTCATTAAGATCATGTATGCTACCAATACAGTATGTAAATAAACGAATTGATATTACTGAAGTAATGAGAAACCAAGTAGAAAATATGTTAAATAAGAAGGAAGAATCAATAAGATTAGGAGAAAAAAGAATATTAATTGATGATTTAACATTGATATGGGTTTCAACTTATTACAGTTGTCTAAAACATAAATCATGGAGTTATGAAAATGAGTTTAGATGTTCTGTAGCGTCAAACGCAAAAGGAATGCCATATATACAAGCTATGCCTAAAGCTATATATATTTGGAATAAGTGTACAGAAGTTAATAAAAAATATCTAGTAGATATAGCATATACTCTAAATGTACCAATTTATTTTATGGGATTTGATGAGTATGCTTTAAGTTATGAGCTAAATCCTCAAAAGATAATATAATTAGTTTTTATAAGTAGTTTAATGACGAAATTCCTTAATGAATTTTAATAATATAAAACACTATTAGTATGTAAGTTGGGGTCAAGTATATAAATAAGTAGATATCTTATATGAAAAGTGTATGAATATACATAAAGATTAATAATTATTCATCTTTATGTGGTTACACTTACTAACTATATTTAATTAATATTTATGTAAAGGATAATAAAATAAGTTAAACTTACTAACATTATTAGAAGTAATTAAATTAGTGATTAAGAGAAACAAAGGGTTTAG
Organism: Clostridium sp. 'White wine YQ'; assembly: GCF_028728205.1. NCBI lineage: Bacteria > Bacillati > Bacillota > Clostridia > Eubacteriales > Clostridiaceae > Clostridium > Clostridium sp. 'White wine YQ'. The sequence continues at coordinate 180,276 of NZ_JAQYUU010000007.1, read as the reverse complement.
CACACTCTAAATTTACTAACTTTATTTAGCAGATACAACTATAATTCTTAATCGAGTAAATTATGGTAAGTTAATTCAAGGGTTAAATATTCATATGGGGTGAGTTTATGAATAATGAATTAGTAAAATTATTAGCTGAGTACAAAGAAGAAAAAAGATGCTTAGAAATGGGTATCGAATGGCTAAGAGATAAAGATTATGCTATAGGAAAGCTTGAAAAAGTTAATGTGATAATAGCTGATCTTGAAAAGTTAGTAAATTAGATTTTAAGATAAAAGACACATTCTCAAGAGATTGAGAATGTGTTTTTTTATATGGAATTATATATTTTGATTAGAGTCTTATTTCCTATTCGAGATAAATAAATGTTACAATAAATATGCAAGTAATTAGTTTAATTGTAATAAGGTGGGATAGGGGTATGAGAAAGGTTATTCTTTCTATAGGTACTGTATTAAGTATAATGTTATTCGTATTAATAGGATGTAGTAATACTAATAATAAAAAAATATCAGATGAAATAATTGGTAATCCTGATAAGATACTAGTCTATAAGGATGGAAATAAGAAAGAAATTCTATCTAGTGATTCAAATTTTGAAAAAATAGTTAATTTAACTAATGATAGAATTGATAAGGAGAGTATATCTGTAGCAAAAGACGGTGTTGATATCGACAAAACAGTCAATGATAATAAGAAGTATTTGGGAGTAGAGTTCATATACAATGAAGAACAAAAAATGGATATAAAAAATTCAAATGGCTTTTCGCCAATAAAATATTATAGACTGTATTTTAGTTTAGATATTAAAAATAACCCCAATACCGACTATTTCCAATATGGAACTAAAGAGAAATATGTAGATTCCTCTAGAGGTCCTATAAAATCACCAGATAAAGTTATAAATATTATAAATAATATATAAAAGAAGGATAGAAATACTTGAAACCTATTAACAAATTAAGCAAATCAAAATATTGGAGATGTGTACTTTTAAGTGAGTAGGTAATTTTTCATCCTCATGTTTAAAATCTATAACTCTAGTTCCATATGGGCTAGTTTCAATTGTGATTGTTTCTATACCATATGGAGGATTATGAGGTCCAACAAATGTAACAACTTGAACAGTAATAGTAAAAGTGAAAAGCTCAGGATCCGGTTGAGTTACTGTTAATTTAGCCTTAGATAAGTCAAATTGACGTCCAATTCCTCCATAATATTTACTTAAAGAGTCCGTAATATAAGGATATAATATGGAACGAAGAGCATCATCACTTAATGATGAATCACTCTTAACACCATATGAAGTATTTAAAACTTCTGGCTTTACTTTCATGGCCGGAATTTGAATAAGTATAAATAAGCAAAGAAAAAAATAAATTAAATTTTTAAATAACTTCATTAAGTCATCACCTCTATATATATTAATATTGCATAGTTCAAACAAAATATGTGGATGTACTTTGATTTGAAGCATCTAAAACAATATGATACTATAGTAGGAAAGAATGGTAATAATATGAATTTGCTAATAATTTAATCTTTTAATGAACATTAGTATCAGAAAGAAGTATATTTATGGATGAAAATAATATTAAAGTGAATAATTGTTATAGCAATAAAGAGAAGCATATATGGAGAAATAATTTCCATATTGAAATGCCATTTGGATTAATTAATGATCCCAATGGATTAAGTTATTATAATAATAAGTTTCATATATTCTATCAATGGAATCCATTTGGATGTGAGCATAAAACAAAGCATTGGGGATTAATTACAACAACTGATTTTGTTAATTATACAAAACCTAAACTTATTTTAAAGCCTGAAGATTGGTTTGATAAAGATGGTTGTTACTCAGGTTGTGGATTGGTTAAAGATGATGAATTGAAACTATATTATACAGGAAACGTGAAAGGTTCAAATAATGAAAGAGAATCTTATCAATGTGTAGCTACATACCATAAAAATGGAACTATCGAAAAGCAAGGTGTAATTATTGAGAAACAACCAGTAGGTTATACAGCTCATTTTAGAGATCCATATATTTTTGTGGTAGATGAATATTATTATATGATTTTAGGTGTTCAAACTAATGATTTAGAAGGAAAAGTTTTGATTTATAATTCAAAAGATGCTATGAATTGGGTATTGCTTGGTGAATTGAAAACTAACATGAATGCGTTCGGATACATGTGGGAATGTCCTAACTTGGTTAAGGTAAGCGAAAATAAATATGCATTCATCTTTTCTCCACAAGGAATAGAAAGTGAGGAATTTAAATATCAAAATATATTTCAATCAGGTTACGTAATTGGAAAGCTAGATTTAAAAGAACTTGAATTAAAGGAACATTGTGAATTTAAAGAATTAGATATGGGGTTTGATTTTTATGCGCCACAAGTGTTTAAACATGATAATGAAAATATAATGATTGGCTGGATCGGGTTACCAGATAAAGAATTGGAATATCCTACTGCTGAGTATGGATGGATGTACGCATTAACTATGCCTAGAGTTATAGAGTATAGAAATAATGTTTTATATCAGAAACCACTCAAGGAAGTAGAGAATTTAAGACAGTCTCAAGTAATAAATGAAAAGAACTTAATATGTGATAGCTATAAATTAAATTTGGATTCGAGATGCGTAGAAGTAATATTAAATTTAGATATGAGTGAAGGTAATTTTACTGAATTGAAATTTATGTTTAATGATGAATATATATTAATGTCTTATGATAAAGAAGCACAGGTGTGTATGATTGATAGAAATAATATGTACTTAGGTGGAAAAGGAATAAGAAAGTTTAAGTTGAAAGTTGAGAACGAATTAAAATTACATATGTTTATTGATAATTCAATTATGGAAATATATTATCAAAATGGATTAGAAGTAACTACATTAATGTACTTTGCTAAGACGGAAGCATTAGAAATTCAAATTAAAAATGATAATATGATAAAAATAAATGAAATATACACTTGGAATTTAAGGAGTATAAAATATGAGTAATAATGTTTTTTGTATCGGAGAACTTTTAATTGATATGGTATGTGTTGATAATAAAGGTTTGAAAAATGGAGAGAAATTTGAAAAGAAAGCTGGAGGTGCCCCAGCAAATGTGGCTGCAAGCATTTGTAAGCTAGGAGGTAATTCTTATTTCTTAGGGCAAGTAGGAAATGACTTCTTCGGAAAATATTTAATTGAGCTTTTGCAGGACTTAGATATAAATACTGAAATGACAGTAGAAAAAGGTAGCACGACAATAGCTTTAGTTGGAATTGATGAAGATGGAGAACGGAACTTTGATTTCTTAAGGGGGAGTGATGGAGAATATTCATTTGATAATGTTGATTTATCAAAGATAACAAATTCAGATATCATTCATTTTGGTTCAGCTACAGGATTTTTAGAAGGTGAATTAAAGAAGACATACTTCAAATTATTAAATCATGCTAAAGCCAATAATGTTTATGTATCATTTGATCCAAACTATAGAGATGCATTAATAACGCCAGATAAATTAGAGTTGTTTGTTGAAGATAGCATTAAATTTTTAAAAGAAAGTGATTTCACTAAGTTAAGTGATGAAGAGTTATTTTTATTAACACAAGAAAAAGATATAGAATCGGGTGTTAATAAATTACATGAGCTAGGTGCTAAAGTTGTAACTATTACGCTAGGTGCAAAAGGAACGTATTTAAGTGTTAATGGTGAAAGTGCAATAATTCCATCTATTAAAATTAAACAAGTGGATTCAACAGGTGCTGGAGATTCATTTGTAGGAGCTGTATTAAAAAAAGTTGCAGAGATTGAAGATAAACAAAATATAAAATTTGAAGAATGGAAAGATATAGTTGCTTTTGCTAATAAAGTTGGAGCAATTACGTGCACAAATTATGGAGCAATAGCATCAATGCCGACATTATGTGAGTTGGATTAAGTAACTATAAAATTAAAAAAGATTTAATTATAGATGAAAATGGTGGCAAGGCTATTTAATAGTTTTGCCACTTTTTATGGATTGACAAAAGAAACTAATACAAATATAATTAAAGACAAATAAACTCTGTAATACCTTTTAAGGATGTGATTAGTATGAAATACACAAAAGCTACAAACTATGCACTACATACTCTTGCATATATGATGAGGCATGATAAAACTGATAATTTAAACTTACAAACACTAGCAAAGCACTTTAATATATCTGCGCCATATCTTTCAAAAATCCTAACTCAACTAGTAAAAGCAGATTTAATTCAATCAACTTCAGGGGTTAATGGCGGTTATGTTTTGCGTAAAAAGAAAGAGGACATTTCATTTATGGACGTTATAAAAGCTACTGAAGGAACTGGCGCATTATTTAATTGTGAGTTCCATGAAGAAGGTGAGTGCCGAATTGATAAAGTGATGGCAGAAGCTGAAAGTGTTTTGGAGACATATCTTCAGAATAAGAAATTATACGAAGTAGTGCAGGAATCCGTATGTAAGAATGAGTGTAGGGAGTAATACTTACATAAAAAGCCTTAACCTTGGCTTTTTATGCTTTAATCACAGACATAAAATGTCTTTAATATATGAGTTTAAAATGAAAATAGTTAAAGGAGAAGGAAAAATGAATAAACATGAGCATAATTCAAAAAAAAATGGATTATTTACAAAGAAAAATAGAAGCCTTAGATGGAGTTGAAAGAATGAAAAATTTCCCGCCTGAGGAAATATTACAGATGTTAGATATTAAGAAAAATGATAATATTTTAGATTTAGGCGCAGGGACTGGATACCTATCAATTCCAGCAGCTCAAATGGTTGATGGCTTAGTTTATGCGCTGGATATGGATTCTAAAATATTAGATGTACTAGATACTAAGGCCAGGGATAAGAATATTACAAATATAAAATTAATAGAAGGAAGATTGGATAATATCCCGCTGCCAGATGACTCCGTTGATATTGCTCTTGCCTCATTAGTTTTACATGAGGTTAATTCATTATCTAATACGCTGAATGAAATTAAGCGTGTACTTAAGGATGGTGGACATTTCTTATGTTTTGAAATTGAAAAAAAAGAAAATCATATTGCAGGTAAACCAATGCCTCCAAGAATCTCTTCATTAGAAATGGAGAAAGAACTAATTGATGCTGGCTTTAAGATAACACAAAAAGTATTTCCAAATGATTCACACTACATCTTTATCGTAAAAAAGTAAGATTGTTTTAGATAATCACATAAAGTTTTAATCTGATTTTAATCTTATCTTTAGTATTTTTTAATTCAAGTAAATTAGTATAACAGTAATAATTAAGGAGCATTAATAAAAGAGGAAATGATAGAGGAGAAAATAACCACAGAGTAGAAAGAGAGAAACATGGTAAAGGTTGAAAAAGTGGTATATAGTATAATTGAGTGGTGAGCTATCTGCTCACTATTTTCTTATGGAGGGGTAAATTTATGAGAAACTTTAAAATTCTATTAGTCGAAGATGAAAAGCAGATGGCTATGTTTGTAGAAATGGAATTGACCCACGAAGGATATAAGGTAGAAGTAGTATACGATGGGAGAGAAGGGTTTGAAAAAGCTCAGGAAAACCAATATGATTTAATTCTTTTAGATGTAATGATTCCAATTATTAATGGAATTGAGGTTTGTAAAAGGATAAGAGAATTTTCAACAATTCCTATTATAATGCTTACAGCTAAAAGTGATATATCTGATAAAGTAATAGGATTGGATGTAGGAGCTAATGATTATCTTACAAAACCATTCGCCATTGAGGAACTCTTAGCAAGAATAAGAGTATATGAAAGAGGAAAGTCATTAGAGCATAAAGATAGCATAATTAAGCTTAAGGATGTTGTCATGGATAATAGAACCCATCAGGTTAGAAGAGCTGAAAAAGAAATTGAACTTACAAAAAAAGAATATGATCTCCTTGAAATGCTACTAGTTAATAAGAATGTTGTACTTACAAGAGAGCAGTTAATTCAAAAGGTTTGGGGATATGATTATATAGGAGATACTAATGTAGTAGATGTATTTATAAGATATTTAAGAAGTAAAATTGATGATAGTTTTGAAGAGAAACTAATAACTACCATTAGAGGGGTAGGATATGTTATTAAGGGTGATTAATCATGAAAATAAAAATTCTTAGAAATGCAAAGATATCAGTTAAGTTAACACTTATATATGCCCTCATGTTCTCACTAATTTTATTGGTTCTAAATGCTGCAATTTTATATGGGGTAAAATATTATCTATATAATCAAGGCAATAAAGAGGTTGAGGATGTTAAAACTATAGTTTTAAATAAAGTATTAGATCAAAGTCAAGATGTGGACTTAGCTAATAAAGATATTTTATCAGATGTTCCCTATAAGCAGGATATTCACATAAGGATAATTCAAGAAAATGGTACTATAATAAATTCAACAGATAAATTTAAGTTTAGAATTAGAGATAAAGAGAGAGCTATTAATGACAAGATAATGAAAGTTGAGGAAGGGGATAGGCGTTTACTATATGAGAATGTTAAGCTAGATAATAATGCCTATGGAGTACTCTATATACAAATTGTAAAAGACATGGATAGTGAATATGACTTTTTACAGATTTTATTTATATTTATGGCAGTGGCTGATTTTATTGGGATGATTGCATCAATTATATTAGGTTATGTGTTAAGCAAAAGGATGCTAAAGCCAATAGATGATATAACTAAAGCTGCTGATAATATAAGTATTAATAACTTGAAAGAACGTATTGATGTAAAGGGCCCAGAAGATGAACTTAAAAGGCTTGGAGATACATTTAATAATATGATAGATAGACTCCAAGAATCATTTAATAAACAAACGCAATTTGTATCAGATGCTTCTCATGAGCTCAGAACACCTATAGCTGTAATTCAAGGATATGCAAACTTACTCCATAGATGGGGAAAAGATGATAGGGAGGCTCTAGAAAAATCAATTCATGCAATAAGATTTGAAACAGATAACATGGTGGCATTAGTTGAAAAACTTTTATTTTTAGCTAAAGGTGATAGTGGCAGTCAAAAAATAGAAAAAAAAGAATTCCAGCTTAATGAGCTAATTAATGAAGTAGTTGAGGAAAGTAGATTAATAGCTGAAGACCATATAATAGAAAACAAAAGCAATGATGAAGTAAAAATATTAGCAGATTATAAAATGATAAAGCAATTGTTAAGAATTTTTATTGATAATAGCGTTAAATTTACATCGAAGCAGGGAAAGATTGATATAAGTTCAAAGCTAGAAGAGGGAAATGTAAAGATAACCGTAAGCGATAATGGTATAGGAATACCAAAAGAAGAAATTGAAAATATATTTAATAGATTTTATACAGTAGATAAGTCAAGATCAAAGGATAAAGGTGGAACTGGATTAGGTCTATCAATTGCAAAATGGATTGTGGAAATGCATCAAGGAGATATAGAGGTAGAAAGTGAAGAAGGAATAGGAACAAGTATATCTGTAAGATTTAAAGTATGAATTAAAAGAACATAGGAGTGGGGAAAAATGTGGGAACTATTTGCCATATTATCTGCAGTATTTGCAGCGCTAACTTCAATACTTGCAAAGGTAGGCATAAAAGGTGTTGATTCAAATTTAGCTACTGCAATTAGAACTATTGTAATTATAGTTTTAGCCTGGGGGATAGTATTTGCGACAGGATCACAAAATGGACTGGCAAGTTTATCTAAGAAAAATTGGATTTTTCTAATTTTATCAGGACTAGCTACTGGATTATCGTGGGTATTTTATTATAAGGCAATATCTATAGGTAAAGTATCGGATGTTGCGCTTATTGATAAATCTAGTATCGTACTTACATTAATTTTATCTTTTATAATATTAGGGGAGCAATTTACATTAAAAACAGTAATTGCAAGTTTACTAATAACTGCAGGAATATTTGTAATGTTATTTTAAGTTAATATTAAAATTTGAGCACTTAGACTTTATGGTCTAGGTGCTTTTATTATTGAGCATAACCAAATTCCAAGATGAATCTAATGTTATTTTAATCTGATTTTAATCTATAGAGTACATAATCTAAAACATAAATAGATGTCAGTGTTATTTAGTCATTAGTGGAGAAAATACACAAGTTACTATGTAAGAGAGGTGATTAGATGTATTTTAATGTATTAAGAAAAATAAATACATTCGATAATTATGGTTTATATATTATCAGAAAGTATTTAAAAAATAAATATTTAGATAGATTAATGCCAATAGTAACGACCATGGGAAACTTAGGAATCATATGGATTATGATAGCGGCACTTTTAATAGTAAACAAGCCCTATAGATTAATTGGAAATATAGTAATATTAACATTAATTGTTAGCACGCTAATAGGAGAAGGAATAGTAAAACATATAGTAAGGAGGGTTAGGCCTTGTGATTATAGTAGTAGGGAACTTCTAATAGCAAAGCCATTATCTTACTCCTTTCCATCAGGGCACACTTTATCTTCATTTGCTGTAGCAGAAGTACTATCTATATATTTTAGTGAGTATAAGCTGATATTTGTTGGAATAGCATTTTTAATAGCCTTATCAAGGTTATATCTCTTCGTGCATTATCCAACAGATGTTATAGCAGGAATTTTAATAGGAATAATGTGTTCAAAATTAATTTTTATAATGATACAAAGTGGATATATTGATAAGATTGCTATTTTGTACAAAAGCATAGTGTAGAAAGGATAATTAAAGATGAATTTAGAATTTTTTAGACTAATAAATGATCTAGCAAATAAGAATACGTTTATTGATAAAATAATGATTTTCTTTTCAAAAGATATGCCGTATATATTTATGGCAGTAACTGCAATAATATTTATATTAGGTATGATAAATAATAAGATAGAATATAGAAAAGTTGCTTTAAATACAATTGTTTTAACTTCAATTAACTTAGTAATAAGTTTTATTGTTGGAAGTATCTATTATGTTGATAGGCCTTTTGTACATAATAAAGTGAATTTACTATTCCGACATACATCAGATGCATCATTTCCAAGTGATCATGCAACTGGGACAATGAGTATAGCGTTAGGACTTAAAAATTATAGTAAATTACTGAGTGTAATATTAACTATACTTTCTGTAATTGTAGGATTTTCAAGGGTGTATGTAGGACATCATTATCCGCTTGATATCATAGGAGCCTATATTATAGTTTTCATAACAAACTATATTTATAACATAAAGTTAAGAGATATGATTGGAAGCTTATATGAAAGAATTGAAAATAAAATTTTAGTGAAGTTTAAATCAAAAAAGTTATATAATAATTAAAAAAACTAAAGCCATACACTTTCATTTTCTGAAAATGTATGGCTTTATATATTTATTTATCTAACCAATCCTGATGACTCTAATTTCATTTTTAAATTCACTTCATAATCTATACTTGGATATAATTTATTCCAATCTTCGAATTTCGTAGAATTATTCCAATTTCTTGAGCGATATCGTAGTCCAAATCCTATTGGGTCGAGATTCTCTGATTGGATTTTTTTTAACATCTTTAGTATTTGCTTTCTCAGTACTTCCGATGATAATTCCTCACAAGAATTTAAGTCTATTGGTAACTGAGTTGTTGTAGATTCTGCAATAATTCCAGTTATCTTTACATTATACTGTAATTTAGGATGAGATTTATTAGTTGAATCAATATAATAATTATATTTTACATTTTGAACATTTATTACAAAATTTCTTTCAGGAGTGTTTATATCAAGCCTTAAATGATTTTTGTTATTGTATATCATGTTAAATATTTTTGTTTCATCTGGAGAAAATATTGTCTTAATTTTTAATGATTTATCCTTTTCTAACAAAGCAAGTTGATTAATTTTAAAATGATCTTGTTGAACTTTAATAATTGGAAGAAATGGAGTAACTCCAAGCTCAGTTATACTACGATAAAAATCAAATAGATATACTTGAGTGATATAATTCGATTCCACACCTGTACCATCAAATGCAAGTATTAATGAATTCATAGATAATAAATTTTTTCCTGCCTTTTTTTGAAGTTGAGCTCGTTTATCTAAGACAATCTTTGCACTAGGCTCACCTATGACAAGATAAGAAATTTTTTGAATTTCTTTTATACGTATAAGCCAATCCATTGCAACTGCTAAATCTTCTGAGGCTAAATCTTTTCCAAGCATAATAATTTGTGCATAACTAAAATCAATATCTTTACTACTTTCAGTTTTGAGCACATCAATTGCTTCATCTAAGGTGTTTGCTTCAGCTGTTAGATTCAAGTAGTCTACCGTTTGTTTTTCAGGAAGTGCCAGGGTTAGGGTTATTTTAAAGCGATACATATCCTGTTCTCCCTTATCGATGCCAATGCAAGCTGTAAAAGCTCTTTTATCAATCTCTTTAGTACTGCTGCATCCACTAGAAGATAAAAGTATTTGAGTTAGGAATATTGATATAAAAAGAAACTTTAAAATACGCATTAAGTAGCTCCTTTCTTTTTTGCTCTATAAGCAGTTAGTATTACTAAGCCGACCACAATAAGTTCTGCAAAAAGTCTAAGTATGAGCCATACAGTTCCAGAAGAGAATAGTGCTTCTTCATTTTTAAATACGCCTATTAATAAAAATGGAATTATACCAAAGGCACTTAATATGTACCAATGAATTCTTTGAATTTTATTAGGCTTAATTTGAAATTTAAACATATCATTAATTAGTTCGAAGGAAACATACCAATGTATTATAATGTTTATTATAGCTGTAAAAAAGAAAAGTAGTATATATATGAACAGAGTACGTTCAATTACTCCGATTTTTATGCTAATGCAATCAGTAGCTGCTAACCAAGGATAATTAAAAGAAGATGCTTGCTGGGTACCTAAAAAACCAATAGGTATAAAAAAAGCAAATGTTAGTAAAAATAGCTCAACTAAAGGAAATATCCATATGTGTTTTAGTTGAAAGTTTTCTTTATTAAAGAATTTATTGAAAATAAGCATATCGGTATATCCAGTAAACATATAGGTTGTTACAGCGTACGATGTCAATGTTGGTATAGAAAAAGTATGAGTTACAACTTCAAGGCATGAATCCCAAGAAAAGTAATGATTAAATATAGCTTTAGCAAAAATAAATAGAATCATAGGAACTATGATAACTAAAAATATTTCTAGTGAATGAAATATAGTTAATCCATCTGTTCGGATGGCCCAAAGTAGCACAAGTACTAGAACAGCTAATAATATATATTCTGACATTTTGAAAAAGATAAAACGTTGAACCATCTGAATTAAAGCTAGTAACATAAAAAAACCTGATATATACCATAGAGAACAAATAAATAACATAATACTAATTTGAGCCCACCTAGGTAAGGTAATAGATAATATTTCAGGAAAAGCCTTATTAGGAAAATTTATAATTGATTTCATAAATAAATAGAGCAATATTGTACCAAAAGGAATTGAGAAAATGATAGCCATAATTGAACCATGGTATTGATCATGCAGAATAACTCTTGGTAGAAAAATTATTATATTATTGATAGAGTTTATAAATACAAGATAAAAAAAATAGCGTTTCATTAAAGCGCCTCCATTATGGCTAAATGTCATGTTTTATTTTTAGAAAAGAACAGTTGTAAATATGGTTTGCCAAAACTTCTAATACTAGCTAAATAAAATATTATAACAATGAAGCCAATAATAACTCCTATTAACCCATAAAATACGGAAAAGATTAACACAATATATTTACTTAAGCTTATGGCACGGTTTATTGAATTTGCTGGTAGTATGTAGTAAGAAATTATTATAGTAGATATAATAATAACCATTATATTAGTTGCTAAACCAGCAGCTACAGCAGATTGACCAAGAATTAATCCACCTACAGTTGTAGCTACTGATCCTGTACCTTTAGGCAGATTGGTAGATGAATTCAATAATAATTCCATAATAATTAACATGAAAAGCACTTCTAAAAATGACTGATAAGGCAAATCTACACGGCTAGTTGCTATAGAAATTGCAAATTCATATCTGAAAATTTCCGGATTATACGAGGTAGAACCAACATATAGTCCAGGTAAAGAGATTACTAAAAAAGCACTTATATATCTAAGGATAAGAAGAAATGTGCCAACAGCTGGAAGTTGGTAATAGTCATCCATAGAAGTCATAAAATCAAAAAATACTGAAGGTAAAATTAGGGCATAAGGGTTACCCTGTACTAACATAATTATTTTACCATCTTCAATATTTTTGATTATTCGGTCAGTTCGATCTACAACCATAATTGTTGGGAAAAGTATTGAATTTTTCTTCATAAAATCCTTATGAATTTTTTGAACTGAATTTATGGATTTAACATAAAACTCATCAATCTTTTTATTTAGCTCATCTAATATTTTATAGTCAACTAATTGGTTGTTATATAAAATTACTGAAGGTATATTTTCTACGCCAAGCATATGCTGTTCTACAGTTAAATATTTTTGGTTATAGCGATTACGAATTAAGTTGAGATTTGTTTCTATGTTTTCTTGTAAGCTATCTTTAGGACCTTGGGTTACAGTTTCACTAGAGGAATCGGATATATCACTCTCCATAAACTTTTTTGCTTCAAATATATAAATATCATTTTCAAGTAATATAGCAACGGAACCATGCAAGATTTTATTTAGTATAAAGTTTTTATCAGTTGAGATAGTGCATTTTGGTAATGAAATAAGATAATTTTGAAAGTTTTCGTAGCTTGTCATATTAAAAAAAGGAGTAATGAGTGTTTTCATAATATTTTCTAAGTCACAAATACTAGAAATAAAACAAATATAAGCCTTCTTTTTATTGTAATTTAATGTTCTAAATTCAGCGTCAGCTGAATTACATAATTGAACATCTAACCAGTCCTTTATGTCATTAATCTTATTCATATATCTCCCTCTTTATTTAAATAACAGTTTTATTTTTTTATATTTTCCTACTTAAAAATATTTATACTAACTTAATAACTATATGAAAAAAGATAATGGTCAAGCCACTATCTTTAATATAAAAAAATCGAAAGATGAAGGTTAATTGTACATATTAAGAGTCTGTCCAGACATATAACTGGAGTCATCAGAAGCTAAAAATACAAATGCTTGAGCCATTTCAAAAGGTTGAGCAGCTCTTCCAATTGGAGAAGATTGCCCCCAGGTAGATACTGAATAAGGGTCAAAGGCAGAGGGGATTAAAGGAGTCCATACTTCCCCAGGTGCAACGCTATTAACACGAATGCCTCTAGGCATTAATATTAATGCCATTGCCTTAGTAAAAGCAGTGATTGCAGCCTTTGAAGCTTGATAATCAGGGGCTATGGGATAAGGTTTAAAAACTGCTATAGAAGAGGTATTGATTATTGAGCTTCCAGTATTTAAATAAGGCAAAGCTTCTTTTGTTAAATAGAAATAAGAAAATACATTAACCCTAAAAGTATATTCTAGTTGAGCAGAAGAAATATCCTCTAAGTTATTTGTAGGATATATTACGCCTGCATTATTTATAAGAATGTCTAGTTTACCAAAGTGTCTAATTACTTCATTAATTATTAATTTCGAATTTTCTTCTATTGAGACATCAATTGGCATTATAATGCACTTTCTACCCATTAGTTCAATTTTATTTTTTGTTTCTTGTGCATCTATATGTTCATTTAAATATACAATAGCAATATCTGCGCCCTCATTTGCAAGTGCATAAGCTGCAGCTCTTCCAATACCGCTGTCGCCGCCAGTAATTAGAGCTACTTTATTTAATAATTTCTTATTATTTATAGGATTTTTTAAAGGGGGTTCTGATATTGGTTTAGGAAACATAATTGCTTCGATGCCTGGCTGGGTGGCTTGATGCTGTGGTGGAAAAGAGTTAGGTAAATGATATGGATTATATGATGAAGGCATTTATTCTTTCTCCTAAGATAAATAGTATATTAACAAAGTATTCATTTGATATTGAGTCGTGCACTATACTAAAGATAATAAAGCATGGAATTTTATATAAATAGTAAAAATGATGATAATCCATAATATTCTTATGTAACAATTACTGATCTCAGTTAATATAATATGTTAAGGTGAATTTTATAAAGGAAGTGAGTATTTATGGCTGATACAGCCAGACCTTGTTCATTAATACCATATACAATAGGATGTTGTTGTGGACCACAAAATGGTATTTCAGCTATACAACCAGATTGCCAGGAGCTCCCTAATGGAGAAGTAGTAAATAACCCCGCTTATGTAGAGGATTTAAATAGTTCATTTTGGAGCTATAAGTTTATTACTGATTGCGCAGGGACTACACGAGCCATAAGTAATTTTGTAATTCCTATTTGTCAGAGTATCCATTCGCCCAATATTACTGTTGAAGAAAAACTTGATGGCACAGGAAAATTTACAGCTGTTCCATTTACTTTAAGTACTACTGATCCAAACTTTGGAGTAGCCCCTTTGGGATTTCAATGGCTAAAAGTAGAAGTGTCAGGTAGATATGATAAAGGTATATCTGTAGAATATAGACTTACTCTAGTTGGAAATTATCCTGAAGCCATTCAGCCCATTAAAGTAAAAGCAGCCACTAGTGTAATAACCTTTAATTGTGATTGTTTTTTAGTTCCAGAGTGCAATCCAGAAGGTAAACTTGCTGTAAATAAAGAAAGTAACGTAACTATAGTTAATAATAAGGCTACTTTAAACTATAGTGTAAGAGTTAGTAATATAGGGAATGCAGCTCTTAATAATGTTCAATTCTTGGATACAATTTTTATTCCTTCTCAGCTCACAATTGGGACAATAACTGTTAACCCTAATACTCTAGTAGTAGATAAGAGCACAGTTGGGCAAGTTAAGATAAGTGGAAATTTAGGAACTATAGGCCCAGGTAATTTTGTAGATGTAACTTACTCTATTCCAATAATTGGAATCACACAACCTGGAATTTACACCATAAATAATACTGCTCATGCATCAGCAACAAACACATCAAGTAGCGATAGTACAGAGCTTACAATAAATGTTGCTGAAGTTTCTACTATTAAGTGTTGTATAGTTTCAGAGAGAAATCATGTTGATTTTAGAATTGTATTATTAGCTGTACCGCCTTCACCAAGTGTTTTAGTAGATTTTAAGGATGAACTTTTCATTCCAGCAGGGGTAACAGTACAATTCGCTGATTTTTCAGGATGCAATGCTAGCTTTGTACCAAGTGGAAATCCAGTACCATTAGATACTAATATTACTGGCCCTGCAAATATATTAATAACTTGTGAAGAGCTTAATGTACCTTCAGATGGTGCGGTAGCAAGACATGTAAGAATGAAAATTATATCTGATAGTGTAGTTGGAACATCTACTATAAGCAATTCAGTAACTGATGTAACACCTACAGATCCAGAAGCACAAATATTCTTAGGTGCAGGAACACTTCCAGCTACAGCAGAGGTTGAAGTTAATTTGAGCTTAGATTGCTTAAATCCGTGTCCTTTCTAACATGTTAAAAACTGTAATTTAGATTGATTATAAAAATCATGAGAGGTATTAAGAGAAATCTTATGCTTTCCATGATTTTTTATTATATTACAAAGAAATAAATGTATAATAAAGAATAAGGCAGAGCTTAATATTGAGGGTATTTATGGATAATAATGATATTTTAAAAAGAATAAGAGAAATAGTTTTCACGGTACCAGATGGGGTATATAAATTTATACCCCCAGAAGATTGTTTCGAAGGTGAATTGGAAGAATTATCGCAAAAAGAAAAGGTATTTGTTTTAATAGAAGATTTATTGATAGCAGCCAATATAGAGAAAATAGAAGAAAAGAGAAAAGACAAACCAGAAGTTGCTATGGAAATTATAATAGATATGGAGTAGAAATGCCAGAAGAAGTGAAATAAAAGTTCTTAAGAGGTGGAAAGTATAGAAATAAAAGATGACTACTCAAATTTAAGGAGTCATTTTTTTATAAGAATTATCAATAAATCCTAAACTATAAAGAAATAATAAACTATATAAAATAAAAATATTAGGAGAATAAAAACCAATGAAAAGTAAAGCTAAAATATATTTACCTTTTGGTATACTTCTAATCTTTGTATTCCTTTTATGTATAAGTAATAAGGTAATGGCTAAAGAGAATACTAAGTATTATGAGAGTAAGAAATTTAATATATCCTTACGTTATAATAAGGATTGGAGTAAAAGTGCTGGTTATAGTGACAAGTTTGAAGGAAAAGATGGTTTCTTTCAGATTTCTGCATCTACAGGAAAAGATTTAAGCATAGATGAAGTAGCTAAAAATGAAGCAACCCATATTTTAGAGCCTTTTGGAAGTAATCCTAAAATAATAAAGATTACTATTGATGGAGAAGAAGCGAGGTTAATAATGCCTTCAAGTGATCAGTCTAAAGATTTTAGTAATCAAGCAGAATTAATAGTTAAATATCCTAAAGCAATTACTATAGATAATGAAGCATATTACTATTTTATTCTTTGGGCAGATAAAAACCATATCGAAAGTATTTCCAAAACTTTAAAGTTTATATCATAAAAAGGATGACTAGAATTATTTATAATTCATAGTCATCCTTTTATTTATGGAAATTACATGCTTGGCATAGTTGACATAGTGTTTATGATTTCTGGATTTACCATACCAAATATCATAGCAACGTGAGCTACAACTAAGAAACCACCAACAAGAATAAAGTGAGTTCTCATTTTTTCTTCTGCAGTTCTGTTTCTAAATATTATACCTAATTCCATTAGAGAAATAGGTAAAAGGAAAATAACTCCACTTAAGTAGAAGCCAACAGCGACTACGTCTACCCAAGTATGCCATCCACCAGTAGTTGTAAGTGGAATAACTGCTGTAGTAAATAAATATACGAAAATTCCTGTGAAATATAATCCAGCAAATATTCCAACAACTTTATTAAGTGCTCTTAATCCACCTGATTGAATTCTGTTAAAGATAATAAAGAATTCTGAAATTGTAAGTGTTTCAGCACATATTACTGGTATTGCCATAAAAATAATTAAGTTCCATGGCTGATTGCTAGCCAGTAAAGACATATAGTGAGTCATGTTCATAATTATTACCTCCATTTCATTTATAGATATATAATATTAAAAAGATATGAAGAACTTATGTAGATTGTTCACATTTCCAAAAATTATCAAGTAAAAATTTTACACATAGGTTGACAGATAGTTACAAATTCATACGAATAATAAGTATAAAGGGGGTAGATGAATAAATGAATGATAGAGAATTACTAAAAATTTTGAATTCCATCAGCTACTCTGAAGAAGAGATAAATGATTTAGAGAATAAGGCAATTGAAGCTAAAAATAGCATAGGTGAGGATTTATATTATGTAAAAAATGATAAGGTATTAAGAAAAATAACATTTATAGAATTAGAGAGAAAAGTTAAGTCGCTATTAAAGGATAATGAGGAAATTAAATATAAGATGATAGCACTTCAAAGTTATAGACAAAAAGAAATATTTATAACAGATATTGGAGGCATGGGAGCAAGAAATACAATATATTTAGGACTATTCGTAACAGATATAAGAATATTTGTGTTTAAGATGGATAGTACTTATAACTTATTAGAAGAAGTATATGTTAAGGAGATAAGTGATATTGAAAGCTTTATAGATTTATGGGAGAAGTGCTCAAGTATTGGCTTTAAATTTAATGTAGGTATTGATATTATAGCAAGGCCATACGGAGAAGAAAATGAAAAGATATTAATTGAAATGATAAAGTATTTAAGGGAAAAAACTAATGCAGAATTTAAACCATATAAGGATGAGAAGATAGGGTTGTTCTTAATAATAATGGGGCTAATTGCTGTTGGTGCAATGTTAGGAATTATTATTGATAATATTAAAGTTGTCTTGGATATTTTAAAGTGGTGAAACTATTTAAGCAAGAATTCATGTGGAGGGTAATATGGATAATGTAAATGAAGAAAAGCTTATAAAGGGTATTTTAAGAAAAGATAAAGAATGCTTAAGTAAGCTAATGAATATATACGGTAACTTGGTTTATTATATCGCTAAGAATATTTTGAAAGAAGCTCATGAAAAAGAGTGCATAGAAGAATGTTATAATGATGTATTTACAGCAATTTGGTTTAATATAGATTGTTTTAATAAGGAAAAGGGAAGTTTTAAATCATGGCTAATATCTGTAACAAAATATAAGGCATTAGATATTAAAAGAAAAAATTTAAGACATTCTAGTAATATTGAATATATGGATGAAGTAAGTAATGAAGAAAATCATGAATTAGAAAGAATTGAAAATATCGAGCTTATAAATGAATTGCTAAGCAATTTAGAGGAGAAGGACAAGCTTATAATTATTAAAAGATATCTTGACGGAGTTCCAATAAAGGAAATTGGAGAGTCTTTAGGGTATTCTGAAGAGTATATTTACACCAGGATATCTAGAGCAAAAAAGAAGATTCAGAAGATAGTAGGTGAGATAAATGAATGATAGGGAACTACTTGAATTATTAAATCTTAACTACTATTCAGAGGAAGAAATAAAAGACTTAGAGTATAAAGCAATAGAGACGAAAGAAACCATAGGTGAAAATATATATAAAGTTAAGAATGACAAGGTATTAAGAAAAATAGCCTATATTGAATTAGAGCAAATAGTAAAGTCTAAGTTAGACAAGTCTGAAATTATAAAATATAAGATGATAGCACTTCAGAGCTACATGCAAGACAAGAAATATGTTGGAGGTTTGATGGCGCCTGATCGAATAGTATATTTAGGGCTATTCGTAACTGATGAGAGAATATACATGTTTAAGTTAGGTCTTTATTATAACATTTTAGAAGAGTGTATTTATGAAATAAGTGATTTAGTAGGTTTAGTGGATACATGGGAAAGATATAAGACCATAGGATTAAAATTTGATGAAATAAATATAGTAAAGCCTAGCCCATATGGAGAGGAAAACGAGAAGATTTTTTTAGAAATAATAAGGTATTTAAGAGATGAAAAAGGGGTTGCTATTGAAGAATATAAAAAAACTAGAATGAGTAAATCAGAAAGGATTATATTTATAATTTTCATGATAATTTTTCTGGCTTCTTTTATATATGGCACTTTCTCGTACTGTAGGGATACCTTAAATATGTTTAGGTGAAAATCTAAAATTTTAAAAGCAGTGACAGATAATTACAGTTTCGGGAGAATAATAAGTATAGGGTATGTAAGAAATATTTGTGAGAGAGGGAATAAAATGAAAAGAGTAATTCGCTTGATATCTGTTTTTACTTGTATAGTATTATTTGCTGGCATTGCCTTTGGCTGTGGTAAACAAACTGATCAACTGAAAGAAGTGAAGGGAATATTCTACAAGGTAGAAAAGGATGGTAAATACTTATACATTGGAGGTTCAATACATCTTGGAAATGATAAAATTAAGTTTTCAGATAAAGTTGAAAGTGCATATAAAGAATCCAATAAATTAGGAGTAGAAATAGATATTACGGACCCAGGGATAAGTGATATTCTCTCAAAAGAATCCCGTTATAATGATGGAGATAATTTAGACAAGCACTTAAAACCAGAAACTAAAGAATATGCTACAAAACTTTTAGAAGAGGTCGGTGCAAAATATAATGGAGAAATATCTAAACTTAAACCTTGGGCACTTGAAACAACAATATCAGCATTGCAATACTCAGCCTCTGGATTTAAAGCTGATAATGGGCTTGATATGATATTTATAACAAGAGCAAAAAGTGATAATAAGGCAATTGTTTCCCTAGAAGATTTTGATACACAATATAAAGCAATTAGTTTTGGTGATGATGAATTTCAAAATGAGAGCTTAATGAAACTTACTAAGCTATCAGAAACTAAAAAGCAGCTTCATGATTTGTATACAGCTGTAGTAAATGGGGATACAGAATATGTTGAAAAGATGAATGATGAAGTGAAATCTGGAGATAAAATGTTTAGGGATTATTATAATGCTGCAGTTACTCAAAGAAATCTAAACATGGAGACCAAGATAGAAGAGTTCTTAAAAACTAATGATAAATATTTTATCGTGGTAGGAGCAGAACATGTAGTTGGTGAAGATGGACTTGTAACATTATTAAAAAATAAAGGGTATACTGTTACAAGATTAGAATAAAAAGAAGGGATTTTCCATATCCCTTCTTTTTATTTAGCAATGGCTCTTTTAATTACAACTTTTTCTTTCCACTTACCTTTTCTAAATCTGATTAAGTATAAGCATCCTCTAATTGACCAATCAATAAACATTCCCATCCATACACCTATAAGACCGAAGTGGAGAATATTTCCTAGTATATAGCCAAGAGTTATTCTAAAAACCCACATACCGATCATAGAGGTCATCATTGTATATTTTGCGTCTCCAGCTCCCTTTAAACCTGAAGGAAGTACAAAGGATATAGACCAAACTGGTATAAATATTACATATAAAATACACGCATGAGCTGTTAGTTTAATTATATCAGCATTACTTGTATATAGTCTTGGGAAAACCCCTGCGAATGGTAAAAATGCTAAGGATAATATAATTAAAGAAACAGTTGATAGCTTAGTAATGTAATTTAAAGTATTTTGAGCTTCTTTAGTTTCGCCTCTTCCCATATGTTGTCCAACAAGAGCTGTAGCAGCTGTACAAAAAGCATTTCCCGGGATATTAAGCATTCCGCCAATGGAACTCGTTATAGCATTAGATGCAATAGCAATTGTACCCATATCAACTATAAAGATTTGGGTAATTAATTTACCACCATTAAATAGTAGTGATTCAACACTTGCAGGTAGTCCAACTGAGAAGATTGGTCTTAAAAGTTCTTTATCAAACTTGAATTTTTTAATCTCAGTTAATTTTAATATGCTTGATCCTCTAAGCAGTACACCTAGGATTATTAGTGCACCAATAGTTCTAGCTAAAGCAATTCCAAGTGCAGCTCCTACAATTCCTAACTTGATTATATTAATGAATGTAAAAGTGAAAAATACATTTAATATATTCATAAATATCGTAATTTTCATAGGTGTTTTGGTGTCACCGGCACCTCTAAGTATTCCATTTGCAATAAGATCAGTAGTGATTAGTGGGTAAGTTAATAGAGTAATAGATAGATATATATCTGCGGAGTTAATAACTTCTTGCTCAGCAGCACCAAAGAGTAGTTTAACCAATAAGCCTTTAAAAATAAACATGGTTATAGTTATTAGAAATGATATTAGAAGACCAGAATATAAAGCTTGTTTCATAGATGCATTTGCTTTTTTTATATTGCCTTGTCCAACAAATTGTGCAACAACAACCATTCCTCCAACAGCCAAAGCTGAAAAAAAAGCAATAAAAATATTGTTGATAGAATCAACCATACCAATTGCCGAAACTGCTTCTTTGCCTATATGACCTGCCATCATAGTGTTTATCATTCCCATTGACATAACAAATAATTGTTCCATAAGTATGGGGATAGTTAAGTTAATAACGTCTTTTCGTATCCATTTCATTTCATCACCTGTTAATGAGTTCCTTTATTGTTTATTCTTACGCATAAATCAATTATATAATAAAGGAAAATATAATCAACCTTACTGCCATGTAAATAATCAGGGAAAAACATCACTTAGTTAAATGAAGGAGCTAAACTTGTTATATAACTATAAATATTAAAAATTTATTTTCTTTGTGCTATAATTTAAATTATGTTTAGATGAATAGCGATTCATCTAAAGTAAATTACAAAAGTTTAAGAGGTATTAGATTATGAAAGCAAAAACAAATCAAATGGCATCAATATCGTTAATAATTATGTTAATAGGCTTTATAGCTACAATGATTTCGGGAAATAGTACAGCCATTGTACTGCTTCAAAGTGGTTTTGAAGCAGGTCTTGTAGGAGGACTTGCTGACTGGTTTGCAGTAACAGCCTTATTTAGATATCCTTTAGGAATTCATATTCCACATACAGCTATATTACCGCAAAATCGTGATAGAATAACTAATTCATTGGTTTCAATAGTAGAAAATGATCTTTTAAATAAATCAAGTATAATAGATAAGGTAAGCAAACTAGAAATTGTTTCAAAGACTTTGAATTTATTAAGAAAAAATTTGTATTCTGATAATGTAAAATCAGGAGTAATAAATATAACTAAAAATATAGCTGATTCAATTCCAAGTGATAAAGTAGCAATATATCTAAATAAAATGATTAGTGAAAAGATAAATGAAGTAGATACTAAAAGCTTGATAGAACTTCTTTCTAATGCATGTCTAGAAAATAATTATGAACAAAAGGTTTTAGATGTATTAGTTGAAAGAATAAAAATTGAAGTTAAGAAAGAGAGCATAAAGAATGAAATTGGAAGTTCTGCAATTTCAGCTATTGGTAAAATAGAAATTAACCCATTAATGAAATATACAATTAGTGCAGCAATTGGAGCACTTGGAGAAGAAAAAGTAGGTAAGATAATACAGGATTGTATTGTACTTATATTAAATGACTTAGAAGAGAAGGATAATAGAAGTAGACTCATGATTCTTGAATCCATAAGAAAAAGTATCGTGAATGGAAAGGATAATGAAGAACTTATTACAGCAGTAGATAATATAAAGGTGAATATAACTGAAAGCAGTAGATTTAATGAATTTATGCAAGAACAAATAGAAACTACAATAAATTCAGTTTTAAATTATTTCAGTGATGTGGAGTATATTGAAGAAGAACTATTGCCACTAATAGATAATATGTTAGCTAATCTTTTAGAAAATAAGGAATTGATAAATAAGATAGAAACATATATTCAAGAGCAAATTGTGAGTTTTGCAGACAAAAATCATAGTAAGATTGGTAAGCTAGTTAAGGAAAACATAGAAAAATTAGAGACAGAAACCTTAATTGAACTTATAGAAGATAAAGTAGGAAATGACTTGCAATGGATCAGGGTTAATGGAGCTATATGCGGATTTATTATAGGAATAGCATTAGGCCTTATAAAGTTAGCAATTTAAAATTTATAATAGAATATAGTAAATAAAAACCTTCTACTTTTTAGGGTAGAAGGTTTTTTTATTCAGATTAGTTTTAATTTATAGTTTTGAAAAATCTGTTTTATGATATTTATCGTCTATTGAAGTAGTTATTCCTTTATTGTAGACGGAAATAAAGGTACCTTCATAGTTCATTTTCTTATTTTCCTTTAAATCTAATAGAGTATTACTACTACTATAGTTAATTAATATTTTTCCAGAACTGGTAATATAAATATCTTTTTCATCTGCAGCAGTAGTTAATTCTTTAGATTCCCACTGAGAAGTATTCTTACTATTTAATGATCCGTAGAGGACTTTAACAATTTTTCCATTATTTACTTCTCCTAAATATACAGTACTATCATTATCGATCCCTAGAACTTTGGTTTTTATTCCATGTGAAATAGTTAAACTAGCTTTAGGTTGAGTCAGGTATATCTTCCCATTAAGATCTTGATAAATAAGTCTTTCTTCTCTTGGTACAACAAATATACCTGTTAAAGAAGAACTTTGAAGATCTATTTTCTTTGAAGAAGTCTGATTTATATCCATTCTATAGACAGATGCTTTATTAGAACTACTTTTGATTTCAATATACGTAACGCCAGTAATTGTAGATGCTTTAATAGAATTAATTTTACTACCAGTTTGAGCAGCAGCTATATCAGAAATTTTTTGTGCATCATTCTTTTCAGCGTCATAATTATATAGGGTAAACATTTTACCTTTGTTAGTACGTTCTTTTTTTGATACTAACATAATATTTCTATCTGGAAGCCAAGTGAAATATGATATTTCATCTTGATTTTCATTGGTAAAACTTTTTTCTTCCCCAGTAGATGAATTAATGATTTTAAGTTCTGAATCTTTTATGTATGCTAAGAATTTACCATTATAGGATACTTGCAGAGTGCTCATGTCATTAGGTAAATCAACGTTCTTTTCAGGCTGCTCTTGTGGTTTGTTTACACTAACTTCCTTTACATTAACATTGGCATTTTCCTTAAGATAGAATTTATCAAGCCAAATAAGGACTATAAATTGAAGAATTAGTGATAACACTGCACATGCCAATAAAGCTTTAATATTTCTTTTCATAGCTTCTTCTCCTTTACTTTACAATAATTGAAGAAACTATTGATCTTTCACCTAAACCATTTGATAAGGTATTGATAATTTCTCCGTTTAAATACATAGTAGCAGATTTACCACCATCTAGATTTATAGCAGTAACACATTTGCCTTCATTAAGCATAATTTTCTGAAGTTCATTCATAGTAGCTCCCATTCCATCTAGTATACTTCTACCGTCTGTTACTACCATTACAATAGAACCGTCTGCTCTTTGTCCAATTGCTGTTCTTGGTGCCATACCCTGAGAAGCATTTTTGCCTGATAGGGGGAGGGCTTTTCCTCCAGAAACTAAAACAGGACCAAAAGATAGAGCTTCCCTTGTATGCTTGTTTTTTAAATCATTAATTGAATATTCTCCAGCAAGTAGTGTGCCGTCTTCAGTTATTGCCATACATACTGATTTAGTAGAATTAGATTTTAAGTCTGAAAAAATGATTTTTCCATCAGACATTATTAATCCAGTTGGAGTACCTCCATTTCCGGAACTTGATACTGTACTGGATTGATCAATAAAAGCACCACCATTAATTGCAGCAACAGCATCATTTTTCTCGGCCATTTGAGAAGTAGTTTCCCCTTGCTTATTTAGACTACCTGTGTAAGCAACCTTAACTCTATGTGGATCGTTAATTACAAGCATATATCCTTTAAATCTCTTACCTTCAAAATCGTATCTCTCGATAGAATCATCAGCCTTTTTATTTACATTTACAACTGATGCATTTGCGGGCATATTATCAGTTGAATCATCACTTGAAGAAAGTATTTCATTTATTTTATCTTGAGATAAAAAGGCTGTAGCTAAGTATTGATGACTTAAGGTATTCATAGCAGAGCCAACATATATTTTTTTTGCATTGTTAAAAGGGCCATAAAGTAAAATAAAAGGACCTGTAACAATTGTGAATAATAAAGTAAATGCTATAAGAAAAAAGAGTCTTTTCCATGGAGATTTCTTCTTTTTGTTCCTACGTTTCTTTTTCATTTTTAGATTCGTATTAGTTGTCATTAGCCACTCTCCTGTTTATTTCTAGAAATATTACATTACATAAACCATATAAATACAATTCTAACTTATTTTCGTATAAAAAGTTTTAAAAATTGATTACTATTTTATTATTTCTTTATTACATATAATGCAAAAATCATATTACATATGGAAAAAAGTTCTTAGGACATATCACTAAATATTATACCTTTTATTTATCGTTATGTAATTAGATAATGATAGGCAAATAAATTTCACTAATTATAAGAATGATAAATAGATAATTTTATGCATGTAAAATAATGAAATCGTAAATTAAGATATTTATATGTTTTCTAATGGGAATACTGGAGTTAAAGGGATGTGTTTGATAATTGATGAAAGGGTATAAATGACAAATTGTTATATTTGTAGATAGTATAGTGACAAAGTGGTATTTTAGATATATAATTCATAGTATTCCAATAGGTAAAATATAAATAAGGGGGATACTAATGAATATTAAGGTAAATGGGGCACTGAAAATATTCAATGAAGAAAAGATTAAATCATCAAATGTAGTTTGGCACGACATGAATGTGACGCGAAGAGATAGAGAAGAATTGCTTAATCAGCAAGGGAAACTTATCTGGTTTACGGGACTATCTGGTTCAGGAAAATCCACTGTTGCTTCTGTCTTAGAAAAAAAACTACATGATTTAGGAAAACTTACTTATACCCTAGATGGAGATAATGTAAGACATGGGCTAAATAAAGATTTAGGCTTTTCTAATGAAGATAGGATAGAGAATATAAGAAGAATTGGTGAAATATCAAAGCTTTTTGTTGATGCAGGTATAATAACCATTGCAACCTTTGTTTCACCATTTAATGAGGATAGAGAAAGAGTTAGAGAACTTATAGATAAAGATTTTATAGAAGTATACATTGACTGTCCTTTAGAAATTTGTGAAGAAAGAGATCCTAAGGGATTATATAAGAAAGCAAGAGCAGGGAAAATAAAGGATTTCACAGGAATTGATTCCATATATGAAATACCCCAAAACCCAGAAATAACTGTATCCACCCACCTGAATTCTATAGAAGAATGTGTTGATAAGATAATAGGTTATCTAGCTGGAGGAAGAAATGAGGCTTAATAGTAAGATCGTTAAAACAGATATTTTAATTATAGGTGGGGGAGCAGCAGGAGCATTTGCCGGGATAAAAGCAAGTGAAGATAAAAATATAAACATCGTTATTGCAGAAAAAGCAAATATAAAAAGAAGTGGATGCCTAGCAGCTGGTGTAAATGCATTAAATGCTTATATTACAGAAGGGGAAACTCCTGAGTCTTTTTTAGAATATGTTAAAGAGGAATTTAGCGGAGTAATAAGAGAAGACTTAGTATACACAATTGCTGAAAGGCTAAATAGTGTAACCAAAGATATAGAGGATGCTGGACTTACTATATTAAAAAATGAAGAGGGAAAGTATCAGTCGAGGGGAAAAAGAAGTATAAAAATAAACGGAGAAAATATAAAGCCTATATTAGCAGATGCTGTAAATAAAAGAGAAAATATAAAAGTAATAAATGGATTAAATATTATTGATTATATAGTTAGGGATAATAGAGTAATAGGAGCATACGGCTTTTCTATTAAAGAGAAAGTGTTTTATAGCATATATTCGAAAGCAGTTATATGTACAACTGGTGGTGCAGCAGGGATATACAAGCCTAATAACCCAGGTTTTTCTAGACATAAAATGTGGTACAGTCCATTTAATACTGGAGCCGGATATGCTATGGGAATTAGAGCAGGAGCAGAAATGACAACTTTTGAAATGAGATTCATAGCGCTTAGATGCAAAGATACAATAGCTCCAACTGGAACAATTGCTCAAGGAATAAGAACACCTCAAGTAAATAAAGCAGGAGAGCAATATGTAAAAAAATATGGAAAGGCAACTACCATAAATAGATTACACTCAACTTTAATGGAAAATATACATGGACTTGGGCCATGCTATTTAAAAACTGAGGGAATATCAAAAGAGCAAGAACAAGATTTATTAAAAGCATATTTAAATATGGCACCTAGTCAAACATTGAAGTGGATAGAAAATAATACATCTCCCTCCACTGAAAATGTTGAAATAGAGGGGACAGAGCCATACATTGTAGGTGGACATACAGCTAGTGGCTATTGGGTTGATACTAAAAGAAGGACAACTTTAGAAGGATTATTTGCTGCTGGTGATGTTGCAGGAGGAAGCCCGAAAAAATATGTTACAGGGTGCTTTGCTGAGGGAGAAATTGCTACTGAAACAGCACTTGAATTTATTAAAAACTTAAATAATGTCGAGCCTAACGAAGAAGAGATAAATGAGAAACTGAATGAAGTGAATCAGTTTTTTACTAATGAAGCAGGTGAATACACAACAGAAGAATTAGAGAATGAAATGCAGTCAGTTATGGATGAGTATGCTGGTGGGATTTCAAAGTACTATAGGTATTCCCAAGAAGGTCTCGAAATTGCAAGAGATAAAATAGATATTCTTTCAAAGAAAGCTAAAAAATTAAGAGCAAATGATGCACATGAACTATTATTCATACATGAAATCATAGATAGGCTTGGTGTTGCTAGGGTGGTAATAGAGCATTTGCGTGCAAGAAAAGAAACAAGATGGAAATGTTATGAAGAAAATGTAGATTTCCCAGAAAAGGATGATGAAAACTGGCTTAAGTATGTAAATTCAGTATATGAACATGGAAAAGTAAAAGTTATTTTAAGAGATTTGGTTGGAAAGGATGAAAATTATGAGCATTAAAATTGATAAAGATAAGTGCATTGCTTGTGGAAAGTGCTTAGAAGTTTGTCCTGGAAATCTTATTTATAAAAATGAAGAAGGTAAATCTTATATAAAGTATGAAAAAGATTGTTGGGGTTGTACTGCCTGTCTTAAAGAATGCCCAGTAAATGCAATTCATTATTTTCTAGGCGAAGATATTGGGGGAAAAGGTGCTTATCTATTTGTTAAGCAAAAAAAAGAAGATTTGAATTGGCATATTATCGATAAGGAAGGTAAAGAAACCGTAATAACAACCAATAGAAAAGAGTCAAATAAATATTAAGGGGGATATAAAAATGAAGAAAAGGGGTTTAGGACTTGTTTTAAGCGCAATATTAACAATAGGAGTTTTAGCAGGCTGCAGCTCCAAAAAGAATGAGGAGCTTAAAACAGTAAGAGTTGGTTTTTTCCCAAATTTAACACATTCGCAAGCTTTAGTAGGGAAAAACAGAGGTGATTATCAAAAAGCATTAGGAGATGGGATAAGCATTGATTGGAAGCAATTTAATGCTGGTTCATCAGAGATTGAAGCATTCCTTGCAGGAGAATTAGACTTAGGCTATATAGGACCGGGACCAGCTATTAATGGATTTACTAAATCAAAAGGGGATGTTGTTATTATAGCAGGTTCCACTGATGCGGGAGCTGTTCTTGTTTCAAGAAAAGGAACATCAATAAAATCAGTTAAGGATTTGGATGGTAAGAAAGTAGCTATACCTCAATTTGGTAATACTCAAGATTTAAGCTTAAGATATCTTATGCAAGAAGCTGGATTAAAAGATAAAACTAAAGGTGGAACAGTAGAAATAGTACAAGCCGAGAATCCTGATATTAAGACATTAATCGAGAAAGGTGAAATAGATGCAGCTTTAGTTCCAGAACCTTGGGGAGCTAGGTTAGAGAAGGAATCAGGAGCAAATTTAGTATTAGATTATAATCAGATCTGGAGAGAGGGAAAATATCCAACAGCAGTTGTGATTGCAAGAAAAGAATTTCTTCAAGATCATCCAGACGTAGTTGAAAAGTTCCTTAAAACTCACGTTGAACTTACAGATTATATAAATGCAAATCAAAGTGAAGCTGGAAACATCGCAAATAAAGAAATTGAAGCTTTAACTAAAAAACCAATATCCAAGGATATTCTTGATACTTCATTTAAGAGAATTACAGTAACAAATAGTCCAGAAACTGAGGCTACAAAAGAGATGATAGATTTATCACTAAATGCAGGCTTTATAAAAGAAAAACCAGCAGATACTGGATTGTTTGATTTAACAATACTAAATAAAGTATTAGAAGAAAAAGGAAAAGAAGAAATTAAATAAGTGGGGAGAATGGGGTGAAAAGGTGAGTTTAAAAATTGAAGCAGTAAGCAAAAAATTTATTTCTAAGAGTAGTGAAACTCATACCTTGCAAGATATTAATCTTTCTTTTAAAAAAGGAGAATTCATATGTCTTTTAGGACCATCAGGTTGTGGAAAATCAACTCTGCTTAATATTATTGCGGGACTTGAGAAACCTACGGATGGGAAGGTTATTTTAAATGACCAAGAAATTAAAGGTGTTGGAGTAGATAGAGCAGTAATGTTCCAAGAATCTGCACTATTTCCATGGCTTAAGGTTAGAGATAATGTGGAATTTGGTATGAAAATAGCTGGGGTTCCTAAGGAAGAAAGAAGAGAAAAAGCTCTAAAATATATAAAAATGGTTCATTTGAGTAAATTTCAAGATTCATATATACATCAGTTATCAGGAGGAATGAGACAGAGAGTAGCTTTAGCTAGGGCTCTTACACTTGATTCTGAAGTGCTTTTAATGGATGAACCATTTTCAGCTTTAGATAGTCAGACTAAAAGTATTCTTAGACTTCAACTTCAAAAAATTTGGTGGGAAACTAAAAAAACAATAATTTTTGTTACTCATAATGTGGAAGAAGCTGTTCTTTTAGGAGATAGAGTTATAGTTATGGGAGCAAATCCAGGCAAAGTTAAAAAGGAGTTTAAAATACAATTAGGTAGACCTAGAGAAGAAGGAAATGTAGATGTTGCAAAAATAACATCAGAGATAATGAGTGTTCTTAAAGAGGAGGTGGAGAAGGTTGCAAAAGCAGAGTACGATAGTGATTGGAGTATTAAAGAAAGTTCTGTTTTATATAGGCTTGATAATGATTTGGGAGCTGGTTTATAAAGTAGGGGTAGATACACTACACATATGGAAACCATACACCTTCCCATCTCCAATAGATGTAATAAAGTCAATTTGGAGTTTGATTAAGGATAACACATTAGGAATTGCCGTTGTAGTTAGCTTGAAAAGGTTAATAGAGGGATATTTAGTTTCACTAATTATTGGACTTGCACTTGGACTGCTGATAGTAAGGTATAAATATTTAGATGAGAACTTTAGTGCATTGATATTGGGACTTCAAACCTTACCAAGTATTTGCTGGTTACCATTTGCTATACTTTGGTTTGGTTTAAATGAAAAATCTATTATATTTGTTATAGCAGTTGGATCAATATTTGCAATTGCAATGGCAACAGAAGCTGGTATTAAAAATGTTAATCCTATCTATGTTAAGGCTGCAAGCACCATGGGGGCTAAGGGCTTTAAATTATATTGGAATGTTGTTATTCCATCTGCTCTTCCATCAATAGTAGCAGGAATGAAACAAGGATGGTCCTTCGCATGGAGGGGGTTAATGGCAGGTGAAATGCTGTCAGCGACAAAAGGGTTAGGACAAGTGCTTATGGTTGGAAGAGATTTAGCCGATATAAGTCAAGTTATGGCCGTTATGGTGGTAATCATTGTACTTGGACTTACCTTTGATAAGTTTATCTTCGGTAAACTAGAAGAAAACATAAGATATAGATGTGGTTTAGAAAGCAAATAAAGAGGGGGCAATAAAATGGATCATTTAGACAGATTAGAGGCAGAAAGTATTTATATATTAAGAGAGGCCTACAAGCACCTGGGAAAATTAGGAATGCTTTGGTCTATAGGAAAAGATTCTACAGTAATGTTATGGTTAGCGCAAAAAGCATTTTTCGGAAACTGTCCATTTCCATTAATACATGTTGATACAAAATATAAAATTCCAGAAATGATTGAGTTTAGAGACAAGGTGGCTAAGGATTATAATCTAAACTTAATAGTTAATACAAACCATAAGGCGATAGAGGAAGGCATGGGACCAGAACAAGGTAGATTAGTTTGTTGTAAAGCTCTAAAAACAGATGCACTTAATGAAATTACAAAAAGAGAAGAATTTGATGGTCTTATAGTAGGGGTTAGAAGAGATGAGGAAGGTTCAAGATCTAAGGAAAGAATATTTAGTGAAAGAAATGCAGAATCAGAATGGGATTATACAGACCAGGCTCCAGAACTATGGGATCAATTTAAAACAGATTTCAAGAAGGGAAATCATATAAGAGTTCATCCAATATTAAACTGGACTGAAATTGATGTGTGGGAGTATATAAAAAGAGAAAATATTCCACTAATTGATTTGTATTTTGCAAAAGATGGTAAGAGGTATAGAAGCTTGGGATGTGCGCCATGTACAAAGCCTATAGAATCTAATGCAACAACTATTGATGAGATTATAGAAGAGCTTAAGAATACTAAAGAAACAGAAAGATCAGGTAGAGCACAGGATCAAGAAGATGCTCATGCATTACAAAAACTAAGAAAATCTGGATATATGTAGGATGGAGGAAGTAAAGTGAGTAATACAAGGGATAATTTAAATATAGTTGTTGTTGGACACGTAGATCATGGTAAATCAACTCTTATTGGAAGATTACTTTATGATACAGATTCTCTTCCATCTGGGGCTATTGAAAAAGTAAAAAGGATATCAGCAGAGAAAGGAAAGTCTTTTGAATATGCATATCTTTTGGATGCTTTTGAGGAAGAACAAAAGCAAGGTATCACAATAGATATTACAATGATTCAATTTTTTACAAAGAAAAGGGATTATGTAATTATTGATGCACCTGGACATAAGGAATTTTTAAAGAATATGATATCAGGAGCAGCTAGTGCTGAGGCAGCAATTTTAGTGGTAGATGCTAAGGAAGGGATACAAGAACAATCTAAAAGACATGGATATATACTTTCACTATTAGGAATTAAAAAGGTATATGTTGCCGTAAATAAAATGGACTTAGTGGATTATTCTGAGGAAAGATTTAATGAGATTCAAGTACAGTTCAATGAATTCTTAAATAACCTTAATATTTATCCAGAGAAATATATTCCTATTTCAGCTTTTCATGGAGAAAATATAGTTACAAGATCTAAAAAGTTATCTTGGTACAAAGGTAATGCTATCCTTGAAGAAATGGATATAATCGAAAAGGAAAAAGGTATTGAGTCCAAGCCACTTAGGTTCCCTATTCAAGATGTATATAAGTTTGACTCTAGAAGAATAATAGCAGGAAGAATTGAGGCTGGAACACTAAAAGCTGGTGACGAAATAACAATATATCCTAGCGGAAAAACAACTAAAGTTAAAACTATAGAATTCTGGCAAGAAAAAGATAAAACAGATGTAGTTACAGCAGGGATGTCTGTAGGTATAACAGTTGAAGATGAGTTCTTTAATAAAAGAGGAGAAATAATCTGTCATAAGGATGAGCCTGTAATAGTATCAAATGTATTTAATGCTAATATATTTTGGCTTGGAAAACAACCTTTGTACGCAAATAAAAAATATAAGCTTAAGTTAGCTACTGAGGAAGTAGAGTTTGAAGTACTTTCTATAAATAAGGTGATAGATGCTGCAACATTAGAGAGTAAAAAAGATTTGTCTATAATAAATAAGAATGATGTAGCTGAAGTTACATTAAAAACAAAGCATGCAATAAGTTTTGATGAGTTTTCTAAGTTGCAAGCTACAGGAAGATTTGTAATTATAGATGGCTTTGATATAAGCGGTGGTGGAATTATATCAGGAGTTGAAGATTCTTTAAGAAGGGAAATAAAAGAACTTAAGACTAATAATCTTGCAATTAGAAAGAGACTTGTTACTAGAAAAGAAAGAGAAGAAAAACTTAATCAAAAAGGAAAAGTAATATGGTTATCTGGACTACCTGGTTGTGGTAAGAATGAAATAGCTGTAAAACTTGAAAAGAAGTTGTTTGATTTAGGCAAAAAGGTTTATTATCTGGATTCATCAAATATAAGATTTGGTTTAAGCTCAGACTTATCCTTTGAAAGACAAGATGCATATGAACAAACGAGGAGAATTGCTGAAGTTGCCAATCTTTTTGCGGATAGCGGAACTATAACTATAGTTTCTGCAGTAAGCAGATTTAAAGAAGATAGGGAATATGCAAAGGATATAATAGGAAAAGAAAGCTATACTGAAATATTTGTTGAAGCATCCTCTGAAATATGTGAAAAGAGAAATCCAAATGCATTTAAAGGTGAAAGTGTAAAAGAATATTTATATGAGAAATCTGATTATCCAACACTTTCATTATATATAGATGATGCAGAATTTAACTCAGATAAAAAGGCTCAAGCTATATTGGAAGTCTTAAAGCTATAGAAGTTATGCGCCATATAGGCGCATAACTTTTAGCGTGTAAATAATTAAGATTATTAATTATTATCATTTATAATATTAATTTTACTTATTGTTTTAAGAGAAGTATACTTTATAATTGAAAAGGAAATTAGATAGAGGTGATATATATGGAAGAGTTGAAGAAAGTTCTTTTAGAGGAAATAGTTGAGTTTAATAAAGTAGGACACAAATATCTAAATGGCGAGATTACTAAGTCTGCATTTAAAAAAGCCTCAGGTGGAATGGGTGTATATGCTCATCGAAAAGGTGATGAGTTTATGATAAGGCTTAGAACTCCATCAGGTGTGATTTCAAAAGATGAGCTTAAATTAATATATAATTTTTCGGAAAAGTATAAGTTGCCTACAATTCATCTTACTACTAGACAAGCAATACAATTACATGGATTAAATATTGATGAAATTTGTGAAATTATGAAGGAAGCATTGGAAAATGACATTTACACTAGAGGTGCAGGTGGAAATTTCCCAAGAAATGTGGCGATTTCACCTTTATCAGGAGTTGAAATAGGAGAAAGCTTTGACGTAACTCCCTATGCTCTTGCAGTAAATAAGCATTTTCTTAGAAAAATAAACTCATACAAACTTCCAAGAAAATTGAAAGTTTCATTTTCTAATAATAATGAAGATTTATCACATGCTACAGTTGTAGATCAAGGGTTTATTGCAGTTAATAAGGATGGAAGAGAATATTTTAATGTATATATTGGTGGAGGAATTGGAAGAAATTCTAAGCTTGCTGTTTTGGCAGAAGAATTAGCCCATCCAAAGGATGTTTTATATCATGTAGAAGCAATAACTAGATTATTTATTGCAGAGGGAGATTATAATAATCCTGCAAAAGCTCGTATAAGATATATATTAGATAGAATGGGTGAAGATGAGTTTATAAAATGTTATAAACACCATTTAGCTGAAGTTAAAAAAGAAGAAAGTTTAGATCTAAATGTAGAAGCTATTGAGGGGAATAAAGTGGGACAAGAAAGTAATATAGAACATCCTAGACTTTTCCCTCAAAAACAGAAGGGGCTATATAGTGTATACTTCCATCCGATAGGAGGACAATTAAAAAGAGAAACATTAAAAGCACTTATAGATGAAATAGAAAATATAGAAGAAGTTCAAGTAAGATTATCTATGACAGAAGGCGTATTTATTAGAAATTTAAATTCAGCTGAAGCTGAAAAAGTCCTTAAATTAACTCAAGGAGTTGGCGGTGAAAGTAGAATAGAACAATCAGTTGCTTGTATTGGAGTTCCTACTTGTCAAATAGGAGCATTAAACGGACAAGGTACTTTAAAAGAGATAATAGATACTTTTAGAAAAGAAGGAATTACTAAAGATATTCTGCCAAGTGTTCATATATCTGGATGTCTTAATTCATGTGGAGTTCATGAGATAGGGGAAATCGGATTTTCAGGAAAATTAAAAAGAGTAGATAATGAATCACTTAACGTTTTTGAGGTGCATATAGGTGGAGCGCTAGGTGTAGGAAAAACTAAATTAGGCAAGTATTATGGAGATATACCAGAAAAAGAAGTTCCGAACTTTTTATTAGATATTGCAAAGAAAATAGATGGTGGTAACTTAGATTTCTATGCATGGTTAGAAAATAGAGAAGAAGAACTTAATGGGATATTTGAAAAATATTCAGTATAATCAATAGGAAGGCTTGCTTGGCAGGCCTTTTTACTCTTTACGAAGAATTTATAATATAGGGTTTTAAGTTCAACTATTATCTTATTCATGCCGGATATCAAACAAGTATAAGTTAAGTTTCCTATCAAAAACCCTATATTTCTCATGGAAATAAAAAGGATAAACTTTTAAATTTGATACAGTTGATATAAAATTAAGTATAAAAGGTTTGACAGAAATTAAATTTCTATAATATATATAATGCATTAAAGAATTTACATGTCACTGTTAAGCTTTTAGACGTTTCAACTAAGAGTTGGACCATGAGATGTAATATGATTTTTGCATTATATATATTTGGCAAGGAGTATCAGATGATTCAGTTATTAGGAATTTCTAAAAATGTATCTCAGGAGATAAGAGAAAAATTTAATATAAGAAGTAAGAAACTAAAAGAAGAAATGTTGAAACTTAGAGAATTTTTAAATGAAGTAGTAATAATTAGTACTTGTAATAGAACTGAAATATACTTTAATTGTGATAATACAGAAAAAGAGATAATAGATATATTATTTAATAGCCTAAATTGGGAGAGAGAACTTAAAAAATATATCTTTCATATAAAAGATGAGAAAGTAACTAAACATATTATGGAGTTAGCCAGTGGATTTCATTCTAAAATAGTGGGAGAAGATCAGATATTAGGACAGATTAGGGATGCTTATGAAATGGCATTAGAAATAAAAAGTATAAATGGACCACTTCAAAGATTATTTCAACAAGCTATTACTTGTGGAAAGGAATTTAAAAATGAAACAAAGTTATATGAAATCCCAGTATCATATTCATCAATTGCAGTTAATAAAGCGATGGATCAAGGTGTGAAAAGATTTATGGTAATTGGTTATGGAGATATGGGTTCATTAGCTGTGAAATATATTCTTTCACATAATATAGAGAAACTTTACATAGTTGTAAGAGATAAAAATTCAGTTTTAGATATAGAAGACTCAAGAGTTGAAGTTATTAACTTTCAGGAAAAAAATTATAAGCTTACGGAAGTGGAATGTGTAATAAGTTGTACTTCTGCACCTCATACTGTATTAAAGGAACATGAATTAGATAGGGATAAGGAGTACTTGTTATTTGATTTAGCTATTCCAAGAGATATTGATGAAAGTATAGGGCTAAGAGGAAATAGTGAACTTTATGACATTGATAAAATTGGTCTTATAGATGAAGAAAATAAGCAGCTTAGAAAAGAGAGAATGGAGTCAAAAAGATATGTTATCGAGAAGCATATAGGGGAATTTAGTGAGTGGTACTCATTAAGACAGATAACACCATATATAAAGAAACTAAAAGAAGCTGGAAATCAGGTAGCAAGTGATAGAATAACAACTTATAACAATAAATTTAGCACAAAAAATCATAAGGAGCTTGCAAGCAAACTTATTAAAAGCACTTCTGATTTCTATGTAAATAGAGCTATTGAAGTTTTAAAAGAGGAGAAGCTTAAAGGATGTGAGGAAGAATGTCTCAGAATAATAGAGAAGATATTTATGAATGTCCAGAATTAATGTTTATTTCCTTATTAACAGAGAAACTAAAAGTTGGGATAATAGGAGCAGGAAAAGCATCATTCATTAAAGGAAAAAGCTTTATTGAATCTGGATGTAAAGTGCAAATTTTATCAAAAGATTTTTCGGATGAAGTAAATAGCCTTAAAAATAAAGGGGTAGTGCTTACTAGGGGAGAATATAACAAGGAGTTTATTATAGATAAACATATAATTGTTATTGCAGTTGATGATAATGAAGTGGCTGAGAGAATAGCAAATGATTGTGATATATTAAGTAAAATATATATTGATTGTAGAAATTATAGAAATGGAATGGCGGCTATGCCAGTGCAAGGAACGCTCAAAAATATATCCTTCGCCCTAAATACAAAAGGCGGGAATCCTAAAGCAGCGTTAATGCTTAAAGAAGCATTCAAAGATAATATATCTGAGTATGATGAATTTATTAGAGTAATAAATAAAATAAGGGAAAGAGCAAAGGAATTAACAAGTTATAAAAGAGAAATAATAGACTTTATAGCTACAGAAGATTTTAGATATATGTGGCAAAAAAAATTAGGAAAAGAGGTGCTTCTATTATTTTTTCCACAAGAAATAATATGTAAGTTACTGGAGGATTTGATATGAGTTTAATTATAGCTACAAGAAAGAGTATGTTAGCGCAGGCTCAAGCAGATAAGATTTTGGAACTAATAAAAGAGAAGCATAATATTTTAGGTGAAAAGCTGTTAATAGTTACAGAAGGCGATAAAAGATTAGATGTAACTTTAGATAAAATAGGTGGAAAAGGTGTATTTACTAAGGAAATAGAACTTGCTCTATTGGACTTAAGTGCTCATGCTGCAGTTCATAGTATGAAGGATGTACCTTTTGCATTAGGAGATGCTTTTGAAATAGTTGCTATTCCGGAAAGAGAAGATGTGCGTGATGCATTTATTTCAAGTGATGGAGTTGAATTTAAGCATTTGAAAAAAGGAGCTAGAATAGGAACGAGTAGCATTAGAAGAGCAGCTCAATTAAAAGCTTTAAGAAGTGATATAGAAATACTACCATTAAGAGGCAATGTGCAAACAAGAATTGAGAAGATGCATAAGGAAAAGCTTGATGGAATTATCTTAGCTGCAGCAGGGCTTAAACGCTTAGGTATTGATGATATAGTGACTAATTATTTTGATGCAGAAACTTTTTTGCCAGCAGTAGGTCAAGGAGCATTAGGAATTGAAACACTTGTAAACAGCGATAAGAAACATTTATTTAAGGAATTAGATAATAAGGAAGTAAGATGTGAAGTTGAAGCAGAAAGAAGCTTTATGAGAACCCTTAATGGAGGATGTCATTCTCTAATAGGAGCTTACGGAAAGATTAATGGTAATGAATTATATTTGATTGGAACCTATGAGGTAAATGGGAAAATAGTTAAAAAGGATATTTTAGGGCATAAGGAAGAAAATATAAGACTTGGAGAAGAATTAGCTAAAAAAATTCTATTAGGCTAAGGAGGACAAAATGGGAAAAGTATATTTAATAGGGGCTGGGCCTGGAGATGAAGAATTAATTACTCTAAAAGGAAAAAGAAAGTTAGAAGAATGTACTGCGGTACTTTATGATAGACTCGTAGGAAGTAATATTTTAAACTTCTTAAATAAAGATTGTGAAGTTTATTATTGTGGTAAGGAGCCAGGATGTCATTATAAAACTCAAGATGAGATTAATAGCATGTTGGTTAAGTTAGCTAAAGAAGGGCATATTGTTGGAAGAATAAAAGGCGGAGATCCATATGTTTTTGGGCGTGGCGGAGAAGAAGCTTTAGAACTTATAAAAGAAGGTATTGAGTTTCAAGTAATACCAGGTGTTACATCTGCAATATCAGTGCTAGGCTATGGAGGAATACCTATAACTCAAAGAGGGATGTCTCAAAGTTTCCATGTTATTACTGGTATGTCAGCTAACACACTGAAAATTAATTGGAGTAGTTTAGCTAAAGAAAATGGTACTTTAGTATTTTTAATGGGACTAGAAAATCTAAATAATATTGTTCATAATCTTGTTCAAAATGGTAAAGCAGCTCAAACACCGACAGCTGTAATAATGAGGGGAACGTCATCCAAACAAAAGAAAGTTGTTGGAACCCTTGAAGATATTTATGAGAAGACTGTAGAAGCTGGATTAAAGTCTCCATGCATAATTGTAGTTGGA
Source organism: Clostridium sp. 'White wine YQ' (assembly GCF_028728205.1). NCBI lineage: Bacteria > Bacillati > Bacillota > Clostridia > Eubacteriales > Clostridiaceae > Clostridium > Clostridium sp. 'White wine YQ'. The sequence continues at coordinate 141,159 of NZ_JAQYUU010000007.1, read as the reverse complement.
GAAGTTGTTAAGTTAAATGATGAGCTAAATTGGTATGAGAAGTTACCTCTTTTTGGGGCAAATATATGTGTTACTAGATCAAAGGAGCAAGCAACTAAAATTAAAAATGAGCTAAAAGATTTAGGGGCAGAGGTAACAGAATTAAATTCTATTGAATTTAAGGACATGTCCTATAATTTAGACCAATATAAGGATCAATTAAAAGAATATGATCATATTGTACTCACTTCTGTAAATGCAGTGAACTATTTCTTTGATTATTTAAGAAACAGAGAGTATGACCTAAGAAACATAAAAGCTAGCTTTAGCGTATTAGGTAAGGCTACCTCAAAAGCATTAAAAGAAAGAGGCGTGTTTCCTGATAGAATTGCCAAGGATTTTTTAAGCGAAGGGTTATTTAAGGTGATGGAAAAAGACTTAAAGCCTAATGAAAAGGTGCTTATACCAGGTTCTGTGCAAGCAAAGGATTATCTTTCTGAGGAAATAAGTAAATTAGGACTTCATGTAGATAAGGTAGGAATTTATGAAACAGTACAAGGGGATATGAAGAATATAAAGGCTTTTGAAGAAGTAGATATAGTGTTATTTACGAGTCCAACTACGGTGAATAATCTTATTAAAATGATGGATGTTAATGAGATAAAGAAGAAAATATGTATTGCAATTGGACCAGTAACACTTGAGGCTCTTAAGGAAAAAGAAATAGATGCATTAGTTTGTGAAGAGCATAGTCAAGACGGGCTGTTGAATAAAATAACTGAAGTATGGAGGAAAATGAAGTGATTAAAAGAGGAAGAAGATTAAGAGCAAGTGAAACAATAAGAGATTTAGTAAGAGAAAATAGTCTGTCTTCTAATGATTTTATATATCCAATTTTTGTGGTAGAAGGAGAAAATATTAAAAAAGAAATTAGTTCCCTACCAGGAAACTTTCATTACTCAATTGATAAGTTAGATGAATTAGTTAATGAGATAGAAGAGGCTAAAGTAAGAGGAATTATGATTTTTGGTATACCAGATCATAAAGATGAATGTGGAAGTTCAGCATATGATGATGATGGAATAGTACAAAAAGCTATTAGGAAAATTAAAGAATTAAATAATAGTATTTTAGTTATAACTGATGTTTGTATGTGTGAATATACAAGCCATGGACATTGCGGAATTATAAGAAATGGTGATGTTGAAAATGATGAAACTCTTGAATATTTAGCAAGGATATCCTTATCACATGCTAAAGCTGGAGCAGATATGATAGCGCCTTCAGATATGATGGATGGAAGAATTGCAACAATTAGAGAAGCTTTAGATAAAGGTGGATTTAAGCACATACCAATAATGGCTTATTCAGCTAAATATTGTTCAGCATTCTATGGACCTTTTAGAGAAGCAGCTAATTCAGCGCCAGAATTTGGAGATAGAAAAACTTATCAAATGGATCCTGGTAACCTAAACGAAGCTATGAGAGAAATTGAACAGGATATAGAAGAAGGGGCAGACATAGTAATGGTTAAGCCTGCCTTATCTTACTTGGACGTAATAAGAAAGGCGAGAGATACCTTTAATTACCCTATAGCAGCATATAATGTAAGCGGTGAATATGCCATGATAAAAGCAGCAGCTAAAATGGGCTGGTTAGATGAAAAAAGATCTGCATTAGAGATGCTATTATCAATGAAAAGAGCTGGATCAGACATAATAATAACATATTATGCGATAGAAGCTAGTAAGTGGATAAATAATAAATAAAGAAATTAATACCCCCATACCTTGTAAGGTATGGGGGATTTTGTTTTATATAAGAAAATATTACAAATTATCTGGTTATATATGGATTTTTAATTAAAATTTTAATATAATAATATTACGCAACTAAAAAAATGGAGGTGCATTATGAATAATGTAAAAATTAAATCTATAGAAGTTTATCATCCAGAGAATGTTGTAGGAAATGAGTTCTTTATAGAACATTTCAAAAAATATGACAAAGATATAGCTGGAATGTTGAAGGCTTTTGGTAAGGAAAAGAGGTATTTAATTGAAAATGATAAGGAAAATACCCTAACTATGGGGATTGAAGCAGCAAAAAAGGCATTGAGGTCAGCTGGAATTATAGGGAAAGATATAGATTGCATCATTTTTTCTAGCCAGATGCCAGAATATTCATTCCCAACTCAAGCACTTATAGTTCATAAGTATATAGAAGGAAAAGATGAGGCTATGTGCACAGATAGTAATACTAACTGTGTTGGAATGCTTGTGGCTTTCGATAATGCAGCAAGATATTTGCAAAATAATAAACATACAAAGAGAGCTTTAATAATAGGAGCCGATTATACATCCATACACTGCAGAAAAGATGATGAGATGACATACCCTGTTTTTGGAGATGGAGCATGTGCTATGGTTATAGAAAAAACTGATGAAGAGTCAGGTTTTATTGATAGTGTATACAAGACTAATTCAGAAGAGTGGGATTTAGTAAAATTCCCTGCTTGCGGATTGTCTAAAATATATGATAGCTCAGTTTACGATAGACAATTACATTGGACTCCTTTTGATGGAAGTTTCATAGGAGAGTTTGCGAATGAAAGTGTACACAAGTTATTAGATAGACATAATATGAAGATAGAAGATATAAAAGCATATTGCTTCTCACAATTTGCATTTCCGATAATAACATCTTGTTCGCAGGCAATGGGGGAAGACCTGAGTAAATATATATACATTGGAAATAAATATGGATACACTGGTACAAGCAGTCCTTTTATAGCTTTGTATGAAGGAATTAAAAGTGGAACTATACAGAGAGGGGATAATGTTTGTTTATGGTCTGTGGGAACTAATTGGACAACCTGTGCTATAATGCTTAAATACTAGTTTAACCAAAAAACTCACAATGCCTTTGAAATAAGTAAGAGGCATTGTGAGTTTTTTGGCATAAAAGGCTTTATTATAAAAAGTTATGTACTGAGTTTTAAACTAAGAAACGACTTCGAAGTTTGATAGTCCAACGTTTTTAGCAAGTCTATTAAGTTGCATTTTTAAAACTGCATTATTAACGATTTTTGCTTGAACACTGCTAAAACCATCATTTTTATACATTTCGAAGCAGCCTTGAAGCATAGCAGCTAAATCTTGAGAAGTTACATTTAATTCTGTGCAATCAAGAAATAGCTTATATGATTTTGCATCTATAGCTTTTACTTGATTAAGATATTCTGCTATATAAGCCTTGCCGTCTTCCTCTGTAAATGATCCTCTTACATTAATAAATAAAGTTTTGCTTGAGCTGTCAGCTTTGAAATTAAATTTGTTACTCATTGATTCATTCCCCTTTACTTAATAAATATTAATAGTAGGTTTGTCCCTACATTAAATATTTTACAATAATTTTCATAATATTACAAATATATATATAAATTTAGATAAAATATTTAATATAAATATAGTATTGATTTAACATAGTATTTTGTGACTTTGTGGTTACTAAAATAATAAAAAATAATAATAAATATGTAATTATAAGGATATTTATATCGTTCTAATATATATAATGAAAAAATTTATAAAAGAAGTTTTGAATTTTATTTATGGGAGGATTGTATGAAGCTTAAGAGTGAAGATATTGTAGAAGAACTAAGAAGAAAAAATTCTAAGGCAATGGACTTGGCAATAGAGAAATACAGTAACTTACTTAATAAAGTAGTTTACTCTGTGCTTGGTAGTTATGGAGATGGTGACTATATTGAGGAATGTTTAAATGATATTTTTTTATCCATATGGAGAAATATAGATAAGTTTTTTGGCGATGAACAGAAATTCAAAAATTGGATTTGTGCTATAGCAAGGCATAAGTCTATTGATTATAGTAGAAAAAAAGCAAGATTAAGATTGTTAGATAATATTGATGATTTAAATATAGTAGGGAATGAGTATGTAGAAGAACGATTGATTTTGAAGGAATTTAAGGATGAAATACTAACTCACATAAATAAATTAAGCGAATTAGACAAAAATATATTTTTGAAAAAATATTTTAGAGAGATGTCAGTGGAAGAGATAGCAAATGAATTAGGACTTACTAGAGGAAATGTAAATACACATCTAAGTAGAAGTATGAAGGTTTTAAGAAGGAAATTAAAAGATTCTTATGTGGAGGTTATTTAAAATGAATGATTTATATGAATTTTTTAATGAAGTAGATATGGATGTGGAGAAATACGAAGCAATTGATGCAAATATATCAGATATGACGAAGAAAAGATTAATTAGGAATTTCAGAAAATCAGAAGATAATTTTAAATTTAAAAGAGAACTTAAGTTGGGGAAAATACCAGTTGCTGTTGGGCTTGCAATGGTAATAGGTTCGATTTTTATGATTGAAAATCCAGCTTTAGCAAAGAGTATGCCAGTGGTAGGGACGGTTCTTAATTTCTTAGAAGAAAATTCAACTTTCATTAATCCTGAGTACTCAAAATATAAAGAAAATCTTAACATAGAGTCAGAAGATAAAGGAATTGCTATTACACTTAATTCTGCAGTATATGATGGGAATTATTTATATCTAAACTACAAACTTAAAAGTAATAAGAGCTTTGACGCATCTAATGTGATAGATAAAGCAACATTGACAATCAATGGAGTACAGATAAACGGAAATCAAAAGTTGCTAGAAAAAGAAAATGTTAATAAAGATTATAAAATTTATGATGATGAACTAATATCTACTGGAGAAATACCCAATAAATTAGGAGGAACATCGGAAGATGCTTTACAGGAATATGGGGAATATGTTGGACTAGCTAGATGGGATTTATCTAATTATCAAATAGATAAAAAAGTAAATATAGAATTTAATATAGATAGTATAGGGAAGACACAAGGAAATTGGAGTTTTAAGTTTAGTGCTTCAAAGGATCAACTTATAGCAAAAACGACAAGAATAGATAATGCAGGGACATTAAAAATACAAGACAATATGAAATTGAATTTAGATAAGATTATTATTTCTCCATTTGGAACTACGATTGAAAATACAATGGTAACGGAAAAAGGAAAGTGGAAGGATAAAATAATGGGAGAAAAATCAACAAGCCTATTATATAATTATGTATTTGTAACAGATAAGGGAGAAGAGTTGTTCCCAGAAGTAGAGAGAGTTTTACATGAAGAGAATAGTAATGGAAAAGATGTATATAAAAGATATACTAGATTCACAGCTCCAAAGGAAATTCCGAGCTCAATAACCATAGTTCCAATACTTCAAAAGAAGGATATAATTAATTATGATATAAATGATTATGAGTGGATTAAGATAGGAGACTTAAAGATAGGTAAAGAAATACCTCAAGGAAAAGGTAGTGCTATTGTAATTAATTCAATTCATAAAAGTGATAAGTATACAAAGATAAATATTTCATTTAAAGGCTTAGATATAATTCATAGAAATAATATTTTCGTGGTGAAAGATAAAGAGAGATATGGATACTTGATTAATAATTTAACTGATAAGAAAAAGGAGTTTGAATTATCTGAAGTTAAAAGAGATCCAGAAGAATTTAAGAAACCAGATAGAGGATTAAAAAATTATTCAGTTAGTGGAAATAATTATACTTTTAAAGGGATAATTTCTGATGATGCATATCTTGCAGTACCTAAATATGATAGTTTCTATGAGGTGGATTTAAAGGATTCAATTAAAATAAATCTCAATTAGTTTTATTTAATACATATAGTTTGGATATAAATATATTCAGATTATATGTATTTTTTTATATAATAAAGGTATTTAATAAAGAGGTGAATTATATGAAGTTAAATAATTTATATTTCAATATACATTATTGTAACCATAGATTTGTGGATGAGAAAAAAGATTTCTCGAAAAAGCTAACTAGAAGAATCAATCATCATGAGCTTTTGCTAGTGAATGGTGGAAAAGGTTATATTTCTATAGAGGATAAAAGATATAGAATTGAAAAGGGGATGTTGTTTTATTTTAATCCTAGCATGACACACACTATAGAGGTAGATGAGAAATTGCCAATGTGCTTTTTATCTGTTCATTTCAACTATGTAGAACTAAGTTATTCAGAAGATGCTTGGGTAACTAAGGGGAGTGATGAGTTACTCCCTCTAAATTCAATGGAAAAATTAATGGATTATTATACTATAGATATTTTATTTAGAAAATTAACTAGTCTTTGGGATGAAAAATTATTGGGATATGAATTTGCATCAAAGACAATATTGCAAGAGTTATTATATGAAATATTAAAAAATATAAAGAGAAAGAAATCTAATTATTCTACTGCTTTAAAAGTTAATAATATAATTTCTTATCTAAATGAAAACATAAAAAGAAAGGTAACACTTAATGAATTATCAGAATTAGTTAAACTGTCGCCTACATATTTATCAAGATCCTTTAAAGAAATTACAGGTTATTCTATAATAGAATTTTTTAATAAGATGAAGATCGATAAGGCTAAAGAGCTTATTATAGATGGGGATAAAAAAGTTAAGGAAGTGGCAGAAGTTTTAGGTTTTAAAGATGAATTCTACTTTAGCAGAATTTTTAAAAGAATAGAAGGAATAAGTCCATCAGAATTTTATAGCAAAAATGTCCATGGAGTCTAATATAATGCATGGAGATATCAGGGGTAGTGATCTTATAATTATAATATAATCATCACATCAATGATTTGAAGAACTATACATAGAAAGGATTATATTATATGAATCTTTGGAGAAAAAATTTAGTTGTTTGTTGGGTAGGTATGTTTGCAACTGCAATAGGCATGAGTCAGATAGCACCAGTATTGCCGATATACATAAAACATCTAGGTATTAATAATGTAGAATTTATAGAACAATTATCTGGGATTGCATTTGGAGTTACATTTATAATATCAGCTATTTTTTCACCAATATGGGGAAAGGCAGCAGATAAGTACGGAAGAAAACCAATGTTACTACGTGCGAGTCTTGGAATGTCAATTGTAATATTTAGTATGGGTTTTGTACACAATGTATATGAATTGATAGGCTTAAGATTACTGCAAGGGGTAATCACTGGGTATAGCACCGCATGTACTACTTTAATAGCAACCCAAACTGATAAAAAACATGCAGGATGGGCACTGGGAACTCTTTCTACGGCATCTGTTTCAGGTTCATTACTTGGGCCGATGCTAGGAGGATATGTGGAAGAAATACTTGGAACTCAATGGGTGTTTTATATAACTGGAGGATTAATGATGATAGCTTTTATTACAACACTATTTTTTGTAAAAGAAGATTTCACCCCCTCTAAAGAAAAAACACTTACTATGAAAGAAGTGTGGGCAAGTATTCCAAATAGCAGTTTAATTATAACAATGTTTATAACTTCATTTATACTTCAATTAGCTCTCTATTCAATAGAGCCAATAGTAACAGTATACGTTACGCAGTTATCTAGAAATTCTGCTCATGTTGCATTAATCTCAGGAGCAACATTTTCTGCATCTGGGTTAGCTAGTGTTTTAGCAGCACCAAGGCTTGGTAAACTTTCAGATAAAATCGGATCTCAAAAAGTAATGTTAATAGCCCTTATAGTTGCAGGTGTAGTATTTATACCACAAGCATTCGTTAAGAGTCCATGGCAGCTTATGGCATTAAGATTTATTTTAGGTTTAGCTACAGCAGGTTTAAATCCATCTATTAATGCATTCGTAAAAAAAATAACACCAGATTTCATAACAGGAAGAGTATTTGGATTTAATATGTCAGCTCAATATTTAGGAGTATTTTGCGGATCTATATTAGGAGGGCAGGTAGCTTCACTAATGGGAATTAAATATGTATTCTTTGTTACGAGTACTCTACTATTAATAAATGCATTGTGGGTATATAAGAAAGTATTTAAAAGGTTTGAGACAAAATCAGTTATAAAAAGCCAAGCAGTATAGGGGGACGTAAAAAGTGGAAAAAGATAAAGCTGAAAATGAATTTATTAATCTAAAATCAACAGCATTGGTTGTAATAGATCTTCAAAATGGAATTACAAATAGAGAACTTAAACCACATACCGGGGGAATTGTTGTTAGTAATGCAGTAAAGTTAGCAAAAGCATTTAAAGAGAGGGATGGATTTGTAGTACTAGTAAGAGTTTCAACTTTAGATGGGAAGGACATGTTAAAGCCCAAAACAGATATGCAAGGAAGTGCAGTTAAGCACAGTGAAGGGTGGGATATGATTGTCCCAGAGTTAGCAGATATTAATGATACGTATTTAGTTACCAAAAGACAATGGGGAGCGTTTTACGGAACAGATCTTGATTTGCAATTAAGGAGAAGAGGAATAGATACAATCGTATTGTGCGGTATATCAACTGGAATAGGAGTAGATACTACTGCAAGAGAAGCATTCCAAAGAGGATATAATCAAGTCTTTGCCGAAGATGCAATGACAGCTATAAGTAAAGAAGAGCATGATTATGTATGTAAATATATCTTTCCAAGAATAGGGAAGGTCAGAAATACAAGAGAAATTATAAATTTAGTTAAATAAACGAAGCGTTTGTAGATAGCCTATACAGTAGAATGTGTAGGCTATTTATTTTTTTTGAAAATTATATACTTTTATTTCAAATATACCTTGACAGGCGAGGTATATGTAGTTATGATATAAGTACAGAATAAAAAGTAACAAAAGTAAAATTTTAGATAAAGAGGTGAGGGTATGTCTATTACTTCAGATATAATAAGAGGACATACAGAAAGTATTATATTAGCTCATTTAGAGGAAAAAGACAGCTATGGTTATGAAATAAATAAGTCTATTCAAGAGAAAACAAATAATAAATATGAATTAAAAGAGGCAACTCTTTATTCAGCATTCAGAAGGTTGGAACAGTCATCATTAATAACTTCATATTGGGGAGACCAAACAACTGGAGCGAGAAGAAGATACTATTCCATAACTAAATTAGGGTTAGCAGCGTTAGAACAAAATCGTACGGATTGGAATGAATCCAAGCAATTAATTGATAGTTTGATTAATGGAGGTAAGAAAAATGTATGAAAAATTAAGAGAAAGGGTGGAGGAACTCTTTCAAGATGCCCCTAGAACAAATAGAGCATATGAATTAAAAGAAGAAGTTTTAGCTAACTTAATAGACAGATATAATGATTTAATTGAGCAAGGAAAGAGTGAAAATGAAGCTATAAATTCTGCTATGTCTGGTGTTGGCGATGTAGAGGAATTGATAAGAGGTTTAAAGCAAAATGATGTTTTTAATTATGAAGAAATGAGGAAGGAAAGACAAAAGTCTGCGCTTATAATATCTGTTTCTGTAGGACTATATATTATGAGTGTAGTTGTTCTTCTAATATGTAATGAGCTTTTGGGAATAAATGATGCTATATCTGTATCTTTAATGCTTACTATAGATGCTGTAGCAACTGGACTAATAATCTATAATGCAATGTCAAAGCCTAAATATATTAAAGAAGATAATACAATGGTTGAAGAGTTTAAAGAATGGAAATCAACTAATAGAAAGAAAAATGGAGTTATGCAGTCAATAAAGTCAATAGTTTGGACTTTGATAGTAGCAATATATTTACTAATAAGTTTTGTTTTTAATGCATGGGCGTTCTCTTGGATTATATTTATTGTAGGAGCTGCAATAGAAAGAATTATCACTCTAAGTTTTCAATTAAAGGAGTGATAATATGGAGAAGAAATTAAAAGTAATAAGCATAATTATATGGGGAATAATTGCTATAACACTTACAGGGGCACTTATATTTGGAATAGTTGCTGGAGGAAAGGGTAACTTTTACAGAATGATCGTATTCCATAGTGGTGATAGAAAAGTTCAACAAACAAAAGAAATGTCTCTGCAAGATGCTAAAAAAGTAAATGTAGATTTTTCAAGTGACGATATATCAATTTATACTACTGATGAGGATGATATAAAAGTTGTTCAAAAAGCTTATGGAACTTTGAAGGAAGAAGAAAAATTCACAATGGAGAAAAATGGAGATACTATAAATATAAAAAAAGGAGGAAATCATCTTAAATTTTTTATATTTGGTTTTGGAAATTTTGGATCCGAAGTAGAAGTTTATGTTCCTAAGAAGTACAGTGGCAATCTTTCAGTAGAATCTTCTTCTGGAGATATAATAGTAAATGATGATATAAATCTTAAAGAAGTATCCTTTAGTCAAAGTTCAGGAGAGTTTAAATGCAATAGTGAAATAAAGGCTGATAAAGTAGATTTAGAGGCTTCATCAGGTGATATTGATGTCAATAGTCTTATAGGAAAAAGCTATGATATAAATGTTTCATCAGGTGATATAAGAATATCTTCCCTTTCAGGTTCTGGAAATATTGAAGCCTCATCTGGGGACATTAAAGTAGGTTATAAAGATATAAATGATAAGTCTGATATTACAGCAACCTCAGGAGATGTTAAGGTCAATATGCCAAAGGAAATGAGTTTCTCTTTTGAGGGGAAATGTACTTCTGGAGATATAAAATCAAACTTTGATTTAAGTTATAGTAATAAAAAAAGAAATCAGGCAACGGCAAAGGTAGGAAGTGATCCTTACAAACAATTAAAAGTAGATACTTCCTCAGGTGATATAAATATTTCGATTGATTAATAGTTTTTGTAAATAACCTCAAAATTTAAGTATTTTGAGGTTATCTTTTTGAAAAACTAAAATAATGCTACTTAAAGTTAAAATAACAATATAAGAAAAGGTGGTATTAATAAATTTACAAGTGATATAATTATTATGGTAATTAATGAGAGGCATATGGCTAAGAAATATTGTGACTTATATTTTAGGAAGGCGGTGAATTTAGTGAGTGGATTATATAGGTTTTTTATAGGAAACTTAACTTATACTTGTTTGAAAATGTAGGTTTCTGGACATTTTCAGGCATGAATAAGTTATTAGTTGAACTTAAAACCTTTTAGAAATCTGATTCACTAAAGATTATGAATAATAACGAAATATTTGAAGCATCTAAAAGATATATGCCTGGTGGAGTAAATAGCCCAGTAAGAGCTTATAATGGGTTTGATATGAATCCACCAATTATAAAGCAAGGTAAAGGTGTACGCATATATGATGAAGAAGGCAATGAATTTATAGATTTTGTTTTAGCATGGGGTCCACTTATCTTAGGTCATTGCGATGAAGATGTAGTAGAGGCTATTTCCAAAACAGCTTGCAATGCAATAGCATTTGGTGCGCCAACAAGACTTGAATTAGAGTTATCAAAATTTATATGTGAGACAGTTGATAATGTTGAAATGATAAGAATGGTTAACTCAGGTACTGAGGCTACCATGAGTGCTGTAAAACTAGCAAGAGGATATACAAGAAAAAATAAAATTTTGAAATTTTCAGGTTGTTATCATGGTCATTTTGAAGGTTTTTTAGTTGAAGCTGGATCAGGAGTTTTAACTGCAGGAATAGCAGGGAGTGCTGGAATACCAAACGAAACTGTAGAAAATACATTGGTTGCAGAATATAACAATATCGAAAGTATAAGAAAGATTTTTGAGGAACAAGGGGATAATATAGCCGCAGTTATTATAGAGCCTGTTGCTGGCAATATGGGAGTAATTGTAGCAAAAGAAGAATTTTTGAGAGAATTAAGAGTTCTTTGTGATAAACATGGGGCTTTGCTGATTTTTGATGAGGTAATGAGTGGATTTAGGGTAGCATATAAAGGTGCGCAAAGTCTTTTTGATATCAAACCGGATCTTGTTACTTATGCAAAAATAATGGGAGGGGGACTTCCTTCTGGTGCCTATGGCGGCAAAAAAGAAATAATGCAAATGTTATCTCCAATTGGCCCAGTTTATCAAGCTGGAACTATGTCTGGTAATCCAATAGTAATGGCCGCAGGATTAACAACTTTAAAGAAATTATATGAAAATCCGATGATATATAAGCATATTGAAGAAATCGGAGATAGATTAGAGCAGGGTATAAAAGAAGCATCTAAAGAAAATAAAATACCAGTAGTTATAAATAGAGCTGGAGGAATGTTTACTATATTCTTTACTGAGCAAGAAACTGTAGAGAGTTATGCTGATGTTAAGAATTGTGATAATGATAGATTTAAAAGATATTTTATTCACATGATAAAAAAAGGTATAAATATGCCACCTTCACAGTTTGAAGCATTATTTCTTTCAGCAAAGCATTCAAGTGAAGATATAGATAAATTTATAGAAGCATTTAAGAGTTTTGAGGGATAAAAATAAGTTAGTATAAAACAACTAATGAAGTATATTTAAGTACGAATGAAGATGAATCTATAGTGAATTAGCCTACGTAAAAAGTAGGTGTATTAACTATTGGGTTCATCTTTTGTTAATTTATTAATATTTTAATATTTTAATAATAAATTAGTATATAGGGTTTTAACTTCCAGGTTAAAATCTTATAAATAAAAAATACATAAATATATTTCATCATGTCTTTTGAACACCTCCTCCACATTTCCTCTGCGTAAGGTTGCTTTGAGAGCTAGAATGAAGTATCTTTTTGTATTTATAAAAATAACTTCAAAGAAGTAATCTTATTTAAAGGGGATGTTAAACATGACTATCTATTTCGGCATAATTTATGGGGTAACACTAATTGCAGTACTAGCCATTATTTTTCTGTCTAAGTACATTTTTAGCCAAGAAAAAGGAAACCCTAAAATGCAAGAGATATCTAATGCTATTAAAGAAGGAGCAATGGCTTTTTTAAAGAGACAATATAAAACTATTGCTATAATAGCTATAATAGTTCTTATTATAATTACAGGAGCCAATTACTTTGCTAATTTATCAAAGGGAAGCAGTGATGCTACCAGCATAGCATGGCATACTGGAGTAGCATTTGTTATGGGTGCATTATGTTCAGCTATATCTGGCTATATAGGCATGTATATGACTGTTAATTGTAATGTAAGAACAGCAGAGGGTGCAAGGAAAGGGTTAAATAAAGCTCTACAAATAGCATTTAGAGGTGGTGCAATTACTGGACTAGCTGTAACTACCTTATCGTTATTTGGAGTTTCAACACTATTTTTATTATTTGGAGGAGCATCAGGTAATGATACTCTAATAAAAGAGGCTCCATCACTCATAGTTGGTTTTGGATTTGGAGCTTCATTAGTTGCGTTATTTGCACAATTAGGTGGAGGAATTTATACAAAGGCTGCTGACGTAGGAGCAGATTTAGTAGGTAAGGTTGAAGCTGGAATTCCAGAAGATGATCCAAGAAATCCAGCTGTTATAGCAGATTTAGTTGGAGATAATGTTGGTGACTGCGCAGGCAGAGGTGCAGATTTATTTGAATCAACAGCCGCAGAAAATGTTGGAGCTATGATACTAGGGGTAGCGCTATATCCTATATTTGGAGTTAAGGGAATATTGTTTCCTCTTGTAGCACGTGCATTAGGGATAATTGCGTCCATAGTGGGAATAGCTTTTGTAAAAGTTAAGAATGAGGATGAAGATCCAATGAAGGAACTTAATAAAGGTTATGGAATAACCACTATAATAGTTCTTATATTCCTAATCTTTAACGTAAAATATATGTTAACTGGAACTCTTCCAGATGGAAGTGAGGTTAACACTTGGATGCTTTATGGATGTGCAGTAACAGGAATAATTTTAGGCTATGCATTTGTTCTATTGACTAACTACTATACATCAGTAAATAATAGACCAGTAAAAGAAATAGCAAAATCCTGTGAAACTGGTCCAGCTACAAATATTATAACTGGTATATCTATGGGGATGGAATCAACAGCATTGCCTGTAATATTTATATCCATTGCTATTTTTATTTCTTATAAACTTGGCAATGCAGCTCTTGGTAATATTCCTAATGCTGGATTGTATGGAACTGCTATTGCAACAATGGGGATGTTATCAACCTGTGCATTTATTCTTGCAATGGATACCTTTGGACCTATAACTGATAATGCTGGAGGTATTGCAGAAATGTCAGGAGCTTCAGAAGAGGTAAGACTAGTAACAGATAGATTAGATGCTTGTGGTAACACTACAAAGGCATTAACTAAAGGTTATGCTGTAGGATCAGCTGCATTAGCTACCTTTTTACTATTCTCAGCCTATTTAGATCAAGTGAAAAGCATATTAGGACAACCATTAGAATCATGGTATTCAATTGATATTGGTAAACCAGAAGTATTTATAGCTGGTTTTATAGGAGTTATGTTAGTATTTCTATTTAGCTCAACAGCTATTAGAGCAGTTGGAAGAGCAGCTCAATACATTATAGTAGAGGTAAGAAGGCAATTTAAAGAGATTCCTGGAATTATGGAAGGTAAATCTAAACCTGATTATGCTAGTTGTGTTGATATAGTTACAAAAGGAGCTCTTAAGGAAATGGTCCTTCCAGGAATACTAGTAATAACAACTCCAGTACTAGTGGGTGTTTTACTTGGAAAAGAAGCAGCAGGTGGCTTCTTAATGATAAGCACCATAGCAGGTGTGGTAATGGCATTGTTTTTAAATAATGCAGGTGGTGCGTGGGATAATGCAAAGAAATATATAGAATTAGGAAGTTTTGGAGGAAAGAAGTCGGAGGCTCATAAAGCAAGTGTTGTAGGAGATACAGTGGGAGATCCATTTAAGGATACAGCAGGTCCATCACTTCATGTATTAATTAAGCTAATTAGTACAATAACATTAGTTTTCGTAGCTTTATTTAGTTAAGATTTCTTAGGGGAATGATTAAAGGATTGAAGTAAACTCACTTTATGATTTTTTAAAAGTCTATGAGTTATTTCAATCCTTTTACTCTTTAGAAAATCTATAGTTTTTATGATTTTTTTACAATCTTTTCATATTAAGAAAATCAAAAAAGCAATTTTAATTTATAATTAGTATATACTTAATTGAAGAAAAAGGGGAATTGGAATGTATAAATTAATTTTAACTGATATGGATGGTACTTTTCTTAATTCAGAGCATGAATTATCTGAAGAAAACATAAAAGCAGTAAAAAAGGCACAGGAAAAAGGCGTTCATTTTGGAATAGTTTCTGGAAGACCATATAAACTAATAAAGCCATTTGTTCAAGAACATAATTTTAATTGTTATGCAGTAGCATTAAATGGTGCCCAAATATATAATGAAAATTTTAATATGATTTGTGAAAATTATATAGAATTTGATAGTGTATGCGAAGCAATAAAAATTTTTGAAGAGGAAGACATATTATATCAAATATATACTAGCAATGAAACATTATGTAAGCCTTTAGGAAATCACCAAAAAGACTTTATAAATCTGGCAGAGCAATATTCTAGTGATAAGGATGAAATAGCTAAAATAGTAGAGGATATGAAAAAGCATACTTATGGTAATAGTCTTATTGTAGAAGATATAATAGACTACATAAAAGTTAATAACTTGAAGGTATGTAAAATGGAAGTAAAGTCTTCTAGTGCAGAAAAACTTGATATAATTAAAGAGAAGATTGGTAAAATAGAGGATATAAGCATCACTTCATCATATAAAAATAATTTAGAGTTTGTGCACAAAAGTGTGGACAAGGGGTCAGCACTTGAACAATTAGGAGAAAAGCTTGGTGTGAATCCTAAAGAAATTATTGCAATAGGAGATAATCTAAATGATTTAGGAATGATAAAGGCTGCTGGACTAGGAGTAGCGATGGGGAATGCCATAGATGAACTAAAAGAACAAGCAAATTTCGTAACAGTATCAAATGATGAACATGGAGTTGCACAAGTTATAGATAAGTTTATATTAAATAGTACAAAATAGAGAAGAACTTATAAGATAATAATTCATAATATTTTCATATCGGTTTATTATAATTATATATACAATTAATATAAAGGACGGTGAAAATAATGGGGCGATATGATGGAAGAATTATAATGGGTGGATTTCATATGGGATGGATTTTCATGATAATATGTTTGATACTCGTTGCATTGGCTATTTATTTTGTTATTAGAATGATCAATAAAAATAATTTTATAAAGGATACAGAGGAGAGTTCTCTTAATATACTTAAGGAAAGACTAGCTAAAGGTGAAATATCTGAGGAAGAATATCTTAGAAAATCAGAACTTATAAGAAAAAAATAAAATAAGTATGAGTAATTGAGTAGGTTTTAGATAAAGATAATTTTATCTAAAATCTATTTTTATTTTAAAAATAGTATTGAAAAAGAAGAGAATTCGTAATAAAATAATATTAAACAATAATAAACAATAATAAATGATAATAAAATGGAGGGATACAATGGAAAAGATTTTATTAACTGGAGGAACAGGATTCTTTGCAAGTAGATTTGCTGAAAGGTTTAAAGATCAATACAATATTTTATCTCCAGATATAGATGAATTAGATATAACAGACGAAGAGAAAGTATTTGAATTATTTAAGAAAGAAAGACCAAATTATGTAATACATGCTGCTGCTATTGCAGTTACAGATTTTTGTAATAAACATCCTGAAAAAGCTCATAAGATAAATGTTGAAGGAGCTATAAATGTAGGAAAAGCGTGTAAAGAAGTTGGAGCAAAATTAGTATTTATAAGTTCAGAACAAGTATTTAATGGAAATCCAGAAGCAGGTCCATATAGCGAAGAGCATAAAGCAATTCCGGATACTGTATATGGGCAAAATAAGCTTGAAGCAGAAGGGCTACTAAAAGAGATTCTAGATGAATTATGGATTGTAAGATTTACTTGGCTTATGGGAATGCCAGATAAAAAAAGAAATATGGCATCTAATATAATTTGGGAAACTGTAACAAGCTTATTAAAAGGGGATAAAATATATGCTTCCCCAAGAGAATTTAGAGGTATGACTTATGTTGATGAAATGTTAGAGAATATTAATAAGTTATTTAAGATTCCTTATGGTACTTACCACTTGGGAAGTGAAAATAATCTAAGCAGATATGAAGTAGTTAAGCATATATTAAAGGAAATGGGTTTAGAAAATAGAATAGATGAAGTATTAGTAGAAGATGTAGAAAAGTATAAAGATTCACCAAGAGATGTTAGATTAGATACAAGGAAAGCAAAAGAACATGGATTAATTTTTTCATCCACTATTGAGGGTATAAATCAATGTTTGAAAGACTATAGTCTTATACTAAAAAAATAATTTTTAAAACTCATATTTACTTCTAATTTGCTATGATATAATAATCTTGATGAAGATTATGTCTATTAGATGGGGGTAAAACATGGGTAAAAAAAGTAGAACAAAAAAAGAACGTGCTAATGAAGAGGTAGTAAAAGAAGAGAAACCCGATAATTCAAAAACTAAAGCGCCAGCTCTTCTATGGATATGTTTGGGTATTATTGTATATTACGGCGGAAAAGGTATGAATAAAGATTCTTTATCTGTTGCTGCTGGAGCAGGAATTTTACTTATAGCAATTGGAGTAATAAAAGCTGCTATATATTTTATTAAGAAGGCCAAGGGTCCAAATGGGAAATTAGCAGGTAAATAGTGATACTTTAGAAGGTGTGAAGAAATTTCACACCTTCATTTTATATAAGAATAACTAATTATTGCATAGTATTATTAACATCTCTTTGAGAATAATAATATTGTATTAACAACATAATTATTATTTTACGGAGGGATAAAAAATGAAGAATGCAAAAGAACACATTCAATCTTCTTTAAAAGACTTACAAAGTGCTAGAACTTGTTTACAAGATGCATTACAAAGTGTAGAAAAACCAGAGAATAGAACAAAAATACAAGATACATTTAATGCAGTTGATGGAGCTTTAACTAAAGCTCAAGATACAATAAATACATATAAAGAATCATAAGCGTAGATAATGAAGAGCATCTCAAAAAATGAGGATGCTCTTTTAATTTATAATAATTAAATCAATATGGTAAAGTAAAGTTTCTCTGTTTACAAGTTACTTAATTACCAGTATATTTCATAAAAGTATGATATAATGAACTTGGTACAAAAATTACAACTTTATATAAATTAGAATTATGTGTCTTGATTTTAGGAGGACAAAAGATGAAAAAGGCTATTTTAATTGCATTAAGTGTATTAGTTGCTACAACAACTTTTGTAGCTTGTGGAAAAAAGAATGAGATAAGTAAAGAGCAAGTTACCTTAAAGGTGGTAGTTCCAGATGGAATTCCAGCTTTATCTATGAGTAAACTTTTGAAGGAAACAAAGACTCTTGATAAAAATGTTAATATTCAATTTACTATAGAAAAAACAACAGATAGTTTAACTTCAAAAATATTATCTGAAGATGCAGATATTGCGATAGTTCCATCTAACTTGGCAGCCCAAGCTTATAACAAAAAGCTGGGCTATAAAATTGCAGCAGGTGGAACTTGGGGTTCATTCTTTGCAATTACAGATGACAATATCAACAATATTTCAGATTTAAGGGGTAAAGAGTTAACAACAATAGGTAAAGGACTTACTCCAGATATAGTATTAAGATATATTTTAAAAGAAAAAGGAATTAATGCAGATAGTGATGTGAAGTTTAATTATCTTAACGGTTCTACCGAACTTGCTCCAAATTTTATATCAGGAAAAGTTAAGACTGCAGTAGTACCAGAACCAATGCTTTCAACAATATTAAAGAAAAAATCAGATACTAAAATATTACTTGATTTAAATGAAGAATGGAAAAAGTTAAATTCCTCTGAAAATGGATATCCTCAAAGTTCTTTAATAATAAAAAATCAAGTAGCAAAGGATTATAAAACTTCAGTAGATAAATTTATTGATTTATACAGAGAAAGCTGTGAGTGGACTAATACAAATCCAAAGGAATTAGGAGATTATGTTGAGGAACTAGGAATTGGTGTTAAAAAGGAAGACTTATCTCAAGCATTAAAAAGAGCAAACATTAAATTTGCAGATGCAGAGGATTTAAAGAAAGATTATAATATTTATTTTAAGGTGCTAATGGAAAATGCACCAAAGACAATAGGAGAAAAAATACCAGATGATAATGCATATTATAAAAAATAAAAAATATATGCTAATTGGAACTGCATTACTAATATTAGTATGGTGGATTGTTAGCGATATATTAAGCAATGCAATTATATTGCCTTCTCCAAGAGAAACTCTAGATTCATTAGAGATTATAGTTAGTGATAAATCATTTGCTTATACATTAATGGCAACATTACAAAGGTGTATATTGGGATTTGTAATTTCTTTAATTTTTGCTTCAATAGTAGGAATAATTGCAGCCTTAAATAAGAAAATACTTGAGATGTTACAACCTACCATGGCACTTTTAGAGACTGTCCCTACTATGGCAATAATTGTACTTGCTCTAATTTGGCTTACAAATGAAAAAGCACCCATTTTACTTGCTTCAATCGTTGTATTTCCAGTTATCTATGAAGCAGTTATTCAAGGGATTGTTGGTATAGATAAAAGCGTAATTTCTATGACAAAGGTGTATAAGGTAGGAATAACTGATAGTATTAGATATATTTACATTCCAAGTATGGCTAAAAGTGTTTTTGGGGTGCTTTCATCAGTGATAGGATTGTGTTTAAAGATGGTTATAGGTGGTGAAGTGCTAGGACAACCTAACTATGGAGTAGGAACAAGTATTCAAATGGAAAAAATGCAGTTAAATACTGCAGGAGTTTTTAGTTGGATAGTAATTTTAGTTATTTTTGTTTTATTTATAGAATCTATAATTAAACTAATGACTAAAAGATGGAGGACTTTTAATTAATGAGTGATTTTTATTTGGAAAACGTGATAAAAGAGTTTGGTGATTTACGTGTCCTAGATGATATTTCTATAAAGTTTCAAGAAGAGAAGATAACATGTATATTAGGACCTTCTGGCTGTGGGAAAAGTACGTTGTTAAATATAATTTCAGGGATAGATAAGGATTACCAGGGAAATGTAGTTGGTTTTGATGAAAAAGAAATAAGTTTCGTTTTTCAAGAAGATAGATTAATACCTTGGCTTAAAACTAAGGATAATATAGAAATTGTTCTTAAAAAGAAGTATAAAATAGAAGAGAGAAAAGAATTAATATATAAGTACACTTCAATGATGGGTATAGATAAATATTTAAATTTCTATCCTAATGAGCTAAGTGGCGGAATGAAACAAAGAGTTAGTCTTGCAAGAGCTCTATCTTACGGTGGAGAAATAATTATCATGGATGAGCCATTTAAAACTATAGATGTAAAGAATAAAAATAAACTTATAAAAGATTTTAAGACAATACAAAATGAAGAAAAAAAGACAGTGATTTTTGTAACTCATGACATAGATGAATGTTTAGAGCTTGGAGACGAAATATATATATTAACAGATAAACCAACTAAAATTAAAAGAAAAGTGAATAGTAACATATCTAAAAAAGAAATACTAGAAATAGTTGAAATGGACTAATAAACTGTAATATCGTAAAAATGAGGATTGAGTTATGGAGAAAAAATTAATTAGAGAAAATATAATTAAAAAAAGAGATTTAATTGATGCAGGCATAAAAAAAATATATGATGTGAAAATTAAAGAACTTTTAATGAATTTTGATTTGTATAATCTATCAAACAGCATTTTTATTTTTGTAGGTTTTGGGAACGAAGTTGAAACAATGAATTTAATCAAAGATGCTTTAGAAAAAAATAAAAGAGTTTATGTTCCTAAGATTGATAACAAAAATAAAGAAATGAAGGTAATTAGAATTAAATCTATAGGTGAACTAAAACCTGGATTTTGGGGGATATTAGAACCAGAATCTAATGAGGAACTAAATGAAAAGTTAGATTTGATAATAATGCCAGGGGTAGCATTTACAAGAAGTGGAGAAAGGGTAGGATATGGAGGAGGATATTATGATAAGTTTTTGGAAAAAACGGATCTAAAGATTCCTAAAGTAGTACTCGCATTTTCGCTTCAAGTCTTAGAAGAATTACCACAAGAAAGCTTTGATATTAAGGTGAATTATATTATTACAGAGAATGAAATAATTGATTGTAAAACTCTATAAATATTTAATATAGAAATGCAATATTTTTCAAAAAAATAGTTGCATTTTATTTTTTTACCATTATAATATAATTAATTAAATAATCGATGGTCTTTTATCAAGAATGGTGGAGGGACTGGCCCTATGAAACCTAGCAACAGCTAACATTCATTAAGTTAGAATTGTGCTAAATCCTGCAGGTACAGAAATTTTCTTAGTTAAATTCTGGTTATCCTGATAGATAAGAGAAAGAGTAATTTTGCGTATATAATTATGCTTTATTAGCTATTTCTACTTATCTTATAGTAGAAATAGCTTTTTTTACTATAAGATAAGCAGCAGTAATGATGATAGCTGTTTATGTTTGGTAAGAGGCCACCTTATAATAAAAAGGGGGCTTTTTTTAATGAGTAAAAATTTTAGCTTGGGAACAATCGCAGTACAAGGAGGGTATAAGCCAAATCCAGGTGAACCAAGGGTTTTACCAATATTTCAAAGTACTAGTTACCAACAAGGAGATCCAGATCATGTTGCAAAATTATTTGGATTAGAAGCAGAAGGACATCTTTATACAAGAATAAGTAATCCAACTATAGCTGCCTACGAAGAAAAGTATGCAGCACTGCAAGGAGGCGTTGCAGCTGTAGCAACCTCCTCAGGTCAAGCAGCTATATTTTATGCAATAGCCAATATAGCTAAAGCAGGGGATCATATTATATCAACATCTGCTCTTTATGGGGGAACATTTAATTTATTCAATATTAACTTAAGAAAATTTGGTATTGATGTAACATTTGTAGATCCTGAAGCAAGTGAAGAGGAAATACTAGCCTTAGCTAAAGAAAATACAAAAGCTATATATGGAGAAATAATAGGGAATCCAGGCTTGAATATATTAGATTTAGATAAGTTTTCTAGGGTAGCAAAAAAAATTGGGGTGCCATTAATTGTAGATAATACAGTACCATCTCCATATTTGTGCAATCCATTTGAGTTTGGAGCTAATATAGTTGTTCACTCTACAACTAAATATTCAGACGGGCACGCTGTTGCAGTTGGGGGAATAATTGTAGATGGAGGAAATTTTGATTGGGCAAATGGAAAGTTTCCGGAATTCACAGAGCCTGATTCAAGTTATCATGGTATAAAATATATTGAGGCTTTTGGAAAAGCTGCATATGCAGTTAAGGCAAGAGTAACTTTATTAAGAGATTTAGGGGCGGCACCTAGTCCATTTAATGCATTTTTAACTAATTTAGGACTAGAGACTTTACACTTAAGAATGGAAAGACATTCGTTAAATGCATTAAAGTTAGCTGAATTTCTATCTCAGCATCCAAAGGTTTCTTGGGTTAACTATCCATACTTAGAAGGAAATTCTCAATATGAAAGAGCTCAAAAATACCTTAAGGGTGGAGCAAGTGGAGTACTTACGTTTGGTATTAAAGGAGGGGTAGAAGAAGGGAAGAAGCTTATTAAAAACTTAGAAATTGCGACCCTAGTTGTTAATTTAGGTGATGCAAGAACTTATATTTTACACCCAGCAAGTACAACTCATGCTCAGCTTTCAGAGGAGGAGCAAAAGGCAAGTGGAGTAAGTCCAGATCTTTTGAGAATCTCTGTTGGTATTGAAGATACAGAGGATTTAATAAGAGATTTTGAGCAGGCATTAAATTTACTATAATTACTATAAAATTTAATATTGTAGACAAGTAATTGTACGGAGGGGCTATATTATAATGGTTAGGATATCTTTATTAGGATATGGAGTGGTAGGAACAGGATTAATTGAATTATTAGAAAATAATAAAGACAAGTTAGAGAATATAGAAGTAGTGTCTATTTTAGTGAGAAGTTTTGAAAAGCATAAAAATAAAAAATTTAGTGAAATACTAACAACGGATATAGAAGAATTTTTTAGCAAAGATACAGACATAGTTGTTGAGGTGATGGGTGGAATAAATCCAGCATATGACTTTGTGAAAAGGGCTTTAAGCTTAGGGCGAAATGTTGTAACGGCAAATAAGGATTTGATAGCAGAGTATGGGGGAAAGCTAATTGACCTTGCAAGAAAAAAGGGTGTTAATCTAAAATTCGAAGCTTCAGTAGGAGGGGGTATTCCTTTACTTAAGCCTTTGCTTGAATCCTTGGAGGGAAATGAAATAAAAAGCATAACAGGTATACTGAATGGAACTACAAATTTTATATTAACTAAAATGAGTAGGGAAAATCTTTGCTATAGTAAAGCATTAAGAGAGGCTCAAAAGCAAGGCTTTGCAGAAGCAAATCCAGAGTCAGATGTTCTGGGATATGATGCAGCTAGAAAATTAGCAATATTATCAACCTTAGCCTACAAGAAAAAGATCTCTTGGAAAGATATAAATACCAAAGGAATAACAAACTTGGAAAGGCAGGATTTTATATATGCCAAGGAACTCGGATATCAGATAAAACTAATTGCAGTCAGTAGAAAAGTTAAGGACGAAGTATATGCATCAGTTGAACCAGCACTAATTGATGGGGATAGTTTATTCTCACAAATAAATTATGAAGTAAATGGAGTTATATTTCATGGAGATGCAGTTGGGGATGTAAGCTTTATTGGAAAAGGTGCAGGTATGTTACCTACTGCATCAGCTGTATATAGTGATATTTTAGATATAATAAAGGGAAGAGGAGAACTTCCAACTAAATATGTGGAAGAAGTGATTATAAAGGAAACGATATATGATAAGTCATCCCTACTTATAAGAATGAATACAAATGATAAGAGGAGTGCAATAAAGGCTGTTAGAGACAAGTTCAGTAAAGCTCAATTAGTTGGTGAAAAAAAAGATGAAATTGCATTCTACTTAGAAATAGAAAGTGAAATAGAAATTATTAAACTGTTAAATGCATTAATTAAAGAAGGAAAAATAAATTCATATAGCAGACTTCCAAAAGTATCATAAAAAAAGAAGAGACCTGTGTCTCTTCTTTTATAATAGTGGAATTAAATACTCTTTTCTTCTACTTCTTTAACAATTCTAGCCTTGAACTCTTCTAAAGAAATAGCACCCTCTTCTCCATTTTTTCTACTTCTAACAGAAACTTCTTTATTAGCTTCTTCTTTTTCTCCAACAATTAGTATATATGGAGCTCTTTCAAGTCTAGCTTCTCTTATTTTATAACCTATCTTTTCAGCTCTATAATCAGCTTCAACTCTTATACCTTTATCTCTTAGACTTTTAACTACTTCATTAGCATAATCGTTATATTTATCAGAGATAGGAAGTATTTTAGCTTGAACTGGTGATAACCAAGTTGGTAGAGCTCCAGCATATTTTTCAATTAACATAGCTAAAGTTCTTTCATAACAACCAATTGAACTTCTGTGAATTATAAATGGAAGTTTTTTGTTTCCATCCTTATCTACATAAGTCATTCCAAATCTTTCTGCTAGAGCAAAGTCAATTTGTACAGTTATGATAGTGTCTTCTTTACCATGAACGTTCTTGAATTGAATATCAAGCTTTGGTCCATAGAAAGCAGCTTCGTCATCAGCTTCAGTATAGTCTATTTGAAGATGATTAAGAATCTCTCTCATTATATTTTGAGTTTCTTCCCAAGCAGTTGGGTTATCAATATATTTTTCTTTGTTGTTTGGATCCCACTTAGAAAATCTATAAGTGATATCATCTTGGATACCTAAAGTAGTCATAACATATTTTATTAAGTCTACAACACCTTTAAATTCTTCTTCTAATTGATCAGGTCTAACTATCAAGTGTCCATCAGCTAAAGTGAATTGTCTTACTCTTATTAGACCATGCATTTCACCTGAAGCTTCGTTTCTAAATAGAGTAGAAGTTTCAGCATATCTAATAGGAAGGTCTCTATAACTGTGTTGTTCAGCATTGTAAATAGTATATTGGAAAGGACAAGTCATTGGTCTTAAAGCGAAGACTTCATCATCATTCTCTTCATCACCAAGTACAAACATGCCATCTTTGTAGTGATCCCAGTGTCCTGAAACTTTATAAAGGTCACTCTTAGCCATTAGAGGTGTTTTAGTTAATACATAACCTCTTTTTTCTTCTTCATCTTCAATCCATCTTTGAAGTATTTGAACTATCTTAGCACCTTTAGGCATTAATAATGGAAGTCCTTGACCAACTCTTTCATTAGTAGTAAATAAACCAAGTTCTCTACCAAGTTTGTTATGGTCTCTTCTCTTAGCTTCTTCAAGTGCTTCAAGATGTGCATCTAAATCAGACTTCTTAGTGAAAGATGTTCCATATACTCTAGAAAGCATCTTGTTTTTTTCATCGCCTCTCCAGTAAGCACCAGCAGATCTTAGAATTTTTATAGCCTTTATTGTCTTAGTAGACATTAAATGTGGGCCAGCACATAAATCTACAAATTCACCTTGTTTGTAGAAAGAAATTATAGAATCTTCTGGTAAATCATTTATTAGTTCTACCTTATATGGTTCGTTTTTTTCTTCCATCAATTTCAAGGCTTCTGCTCTAGGAAGCTCGAATCTCTCAATTTGTAAGTCTTCTTTTACTATTTTACTCATTTCTTTTTCAATTTTATCTAAATCATCTTGAGAGAAATTATTTTCTTTATCAAAATCATAATAGAATCCATTTTCAATTGAAGGACCTATAGCAAGTTTAACATCAGGATACAGTCTTTTAACTGCTTGAGCTAAAATGTGTGATGTTGTGTGTCTAAAAGCAGCCTTTCCTTCTTGAGAATCAAATGTGCAAATAGAAAGCTCGCAATCTGAATTAATTTCATGACGTAGGTCAACAACATTTCCATTGACGATTCCACAACATGCAACTCTTGCTAAACCTTCACTTATAGATTTTGCAATTTCATAAACTGAAAGACCCTCTTGAAACTCTTTTAAGGATCCATCTTTTAGTGTAATCTTAACCATAATAAAATCTCCTTTCAAAAATTGTATAAAAATAAAAAAACTCCCATCCCTGATAAATAAAAGGGACGAGAGTATAATTCCCGTGGTTCCACCCAAATTGCTAAAAAATAGCCGCTTTAGAATAATCGTAACGTGATTTTACGGACTTTATTAGAGTCACTCAGAGGTGGTCTTCAGCTAAAGTCAATTTAAAAATACTCACACCAATTGTATTTTCTCTCTGAAAATATTATAAAGCTTACTCTTCTCTTCAACGTGTTAATTAATTGTTTTTTATCATTATAATTATAAAAAATATATCTGTCAATAGAAGGGAGAAGTAAAAGATTTTTAATGATTAGAAAATGTACTCTTTTGTTTAAGTACTCATATAATAGAACATAGAATGCTTGGAGGATACTAAATGCTCTTTTTAAGATGGTCATTAGCATTAATAATATCAGCATTATTTTTTGCTCTACTTGTATATTATAGACGAACTGTTGTATTAGAATTACCAGAGTTTAAGAAAAACTATGGTTATGAGGAATTAGAGGAAAATTATAAGAGTAGGTATCTTATGCTTAAAGTTCTTATGATGGTACTAATCGTAATAAACAGTTTCATAGTATTTGTTGGTTTTCAAATAGTTAGCAGTAAGCTATTTTTAGCAGCGGACATCATTTATAGTGTGAGAAGTGAATATTGGATTTTGCCATCTGTTGCTGTATCGGTGCCTTCTTCAGTGCTTTTAGCTAAAAAAATATTCAAAGTTATTTTATTAGGAGAATATGAAGAACTGGTAATTTATATTTTTGCACGGAAAGGTTGTCTATCTATAAAGAGCATGATTTTAAAAAACATATATAAAAATGTTGTTTATAAGATTGTGTGTAGATTTTTAATTTGTATATTTTTCATATATGTTGTATTTGGATTTTCTTATTTTTCCGAATTTGGAAACGATAGAATACAGTTAAATGAATACAATACATTAATACAGAAAAATTATAAGTATGATGATGTAGCATATATAATTGAAAAATTCGCTTGGGATGGGCATAGGTTTATAATTGTATTTAAGGACGGTGAGAAATGGAGTAGCAAAAATATACTTTATAACATAACATCTCAAGATGATTATAAATACATGAAGAAGATAGAAGAGCGGAGTGGAATTAAATCAATTGAATTAAAATAACTAGTAATATAGAATTTATAAATTACTAGTTATTTTAACTATATATAGTGCATTAAAGAATTTAATTATCTATAGTCCAAATAGGATTATAGATATCTTTTTCATCGATAACAGATAACTGAGTATCCCAATACTTAATTCCAAGTTCTTTTTGATAAATGCTTAAAAAACCAGAAAAACCTACATTGCTAGCTGAGTAAGAAGGAGAAAAAGGGGTGCCGGTAATTTGTTCAAGTAAATTTATTGTTGAGAAAAAAGTATAATTTTTCTTTACTTCCTTTAAAGCTAGTTTTGCTTCAGCTAATAATAGTTCGTCTAAATTCATTTTTACCTCCTGTTAAATTTTTACCATATATAATATATTATTTAGTATCTAAATTGATGAACAAAAATTAATTTTTTTAGAAAAAAATTAGCAATAAAAAGAAAAGATTTTTGGTGAAATATTAAGTAAATATATCAAAACATGAAAAAAGAATAAAATTTAATTAAAAACGATAATAGTAATTGACGATTTAAAGAGAAAAATGTAAAATAATAATAGGCGAAAGATAAATCAAATGAAATACAAAAGTAAAAGCAAACTAAAGATGATAAAATAATAAACAAATGAAAAGTATATGCAATTGCATATAAAGATTTAGAGACACAAAAGAAAAGTATTGATCAATAGAGTTTAAGATAACTTTATTTTAGTTGAATAGAAGAGGGGCGTACATGCCCCTCTTCTATTTTGATATAGAATATTATTAATGTTACTATAAAGTGAAAAATATATTGCTTTTATATAAAATAGTTGTATAATATTATATGTGATGCAGGTGTGGCGGAATTGGCAGACGCACTAGACTTAGGATCTAGCGCCTACGGCGTGGGGGTTCGACTCCCTTCACCTGCACCAAATATGCGGAAGTGACTCAATGGTAGAGTGTCACCTTGCCAAGGTGAAAGTTGCGGGTTCGAATCCCGTCTTCCGCTCCAAAAAAAAGAACAGCATTTAAGCTGTTCTTTTTTTTATATTTAAATTGTATTTACAGATTAATTACTATTATAATTACCATGATAGTTTTAATACCAAATGCTCTAATTTTAAATCTTCTAACATTTCATAAGTGTAAAAGTAATTACCCATTAAACAAAAAATTAAATCATCTGTAAGATAACCTTCTTTATAAAGTTTCATTTTTTTAGTTAATCTTTTAAGTGAATTATTAGTTATATCTAACATAGAGTAAAGTTCCTGAGTAGTATAATATCTTTTATGAAGTAAAGTTAATAATTTACTTTGGAGTTCTAACTTATATTTTAAATCTATTTCGGGACTTTTATGAGGTCCATTTTTGCCGCGATGATGTTCTTGACATAGATATTTATAATTTAGTGGGAAATCTAGTCCGCCTTGACTTCTGTGAATAATGTGATGAATATCAGCTTTTTTACCACAAATCTCACAATAATACAATAATGTTATTCCTCCTTAAAATAATGTATTTTATAATATTATTATATGATAATAATCATAAAAGTTCAATTGTATAAGGAATCCAATTTATTGAAGAAAAATTTATGATTCACTTGATATAGGGTAAGAAATACTGTATAATTAAGATGTAAATAAATGTAAGAAGAGGGTGGTATGATGAGACAAGCTTACAATTCAAGTGATTACTGGAAAGAACAAATAACACGAAGTAAAACACTTAGGGGGCGCATGTTCTTAGAAGAGCCAATCACAAATAAGACAGTCTATCTTCATAGTTTGATATTTTGTAAAAATACTGGTATAGAAAATCTTTGGATGCCAATACCTTCGATTAAGTTTTTGGTAGGTTATATTGAGTATTCCTTTTTACAAGAGGCTTTTTATAAATGGGCTTTTTGCGGAAAAGGAAATGATAAGCCTTCAATAGATATATCTAATATGTATACAGAGGAGATAATTACTCTAGCTATTAAAAATAACAAAATATCCAAGACAGAAGCACATAATATGAAAAGACATTTGTCTATGGTTAAAAAGTGTTGGGACCTTTCTAATGAAGAAATTCTTACAGAGTTAAAGAAATTTACTAGAGATTTTAATAAGACCTGGTTAGGAGATAATACAGAGTTTTTGTATTTGAAAATTTTCACAAGTGCCAAAGAATTGGCTGATTTTGTAATCGATACCACAAATATGACAAGCATCGGGGAAAAGTTTGAGAAGGAGTTAGGTATAGATCAAGAAGGATTTAGAAAGATATGCTTAATGGCTTCAGAAGATGCAGAATGTGAAAAGAAATTGAAAAAAATACTTTCAAGAAAGCTTACAGAAATTTTATAATAGCAATAGCCTATAGTATTGACAATATAAACCACAATTAATATAATGAGATTTGTAAGTGCGTCTAATACTTCTTTGATAAGTAAGAGACGCACTGATTTTTGGGGTATCGCCAAGCGGTAAGGCAACGGACTCTGACTCCGTTATTCGTAGGTTCGAATCCTACTACCCCAGCCAAATAACTTTTATTAAATATATATATTAAATTTGTATAGATGTTGACAAGTCATAATGTATATTATATAATGATTCTTGTGTTCAAAATGCGGGTGTAGCTCAATGGTAGAGCCCTAGCCTTCCAAGCTAGTTACGTGAGTTCGATTCTCATCACCCGCTCCATAATATGCACCATTAGCTCAGTTGGTAGAGCACCTGACTCTTAATCAGGGTGTCCCCGGTTCGAACCCGTGATGGTGCACCAAAAAAGACCTCGAAATTTAATTTCGAGGTCTTTTTTTTACTCTATAGAAACTTATAATTCGTTAAAGTCTGAACAAAGTATTAGTTGAACTTAAACTCTATAGCATCTATAAGGAGTAAAAAAAACAAATAATTGTGGATTAAATATAATATATGTTAAAATTGATATATGAAGACATTTTTTTAGTAGAAGTGGAGAGTGAAACGAGATGTTTAGTCCAGAAGAAATACAAAGCTTAAATGAATTAGAGTTTTTACTATATAATTATGTAGTTAAAAATTCTGAAAAAGTAATATATATGAGAATAAGGGATTTAGCAAAGGAGGTACATGTATCCACCACTACAATATTAAGATTTTGCAAAAAGATGGATTGTAATGGATTTTCTGAATTTAAGGTTAAACTAAAGATGTTTTTAGAGGAACAAGAAAAACAAATCTTAAACGACGATAAAACCGTTTTTTTGGAATTCTTAAATAGAGCATCATCAAAGGATTTTGATGAACTTTTGAATAAAGCGTGTAATATAATACATGATTCAGCTGAGGTGTTATTTATTGGCATAGGGAATTCAGGCGGTATAGCAGCTTATGGAGCTCATTACTTTTCTTCATTAAATAAATTATCATCTTCTATATCAGATCCTTTTTATCCAGTAACAGGAGAAGTAAAGGAAAAAAGCTTGGCTATAGTATTATCAGTTTCAGGGGAAACTCCAACTATAATTAGTCATGCTTCAAGATTAAAAAGCAACAATTGGAAGATTATAAGTATTACAAATAGTAAAAACTCAACTTTAGCACAAATGTCTGATATAACTATAACTTATTATGCACAATATCAGACTTATAAATATTATGATATAACTACACAATTGCCAGTAATGTATATTATTGAAACCTTGGCAAAGAGAGTATTTAACTTAGCTCAAAATGAGAAGAAATAGAATTCTGAAACAATAAAAACAACTTGTTTTTTTTACGTAACAATTTACAAGAAGCAATATACGTTTTTTAGTGCCCCGAAACTATTTACAGACTTTATGGAAACGAATACTATAGTTTATGAGGGGAGGCGATATAGCATGATATACAGAAAGCTTGATGAATTTCAACAAGGTTTCCTATGGGGATCGGCATCCGCAGCTTATCAAGTAGAAGGAGCATGGAATGAAGATGGTAAAGGCCCATCAGTTTGGGACAAATACGTTAGAATTCCCGGAACAACTTATATGAACACAAATGGAGATGTAGCTGTTGATAATTATCACAGATACAAAGAAGATGTGGCTTTGATGGCTGAAATGGGCCTAAAAGCGTATAGGTTTTCAATAGCTTGGAGTCGTATCTATCCAGAAGGAAATGGACAAGTTAATGAAAAAGGTTTAGAGTTTTATGATAACTTAATAAATGAATTAATAGCTCATAAAGTAGAACCTATAATTACAATATATCATTGGGATATACCACAAGGCTTACAAGATCAATATGGTGGTTGGGAGTCAAGAAGAATAATTGATGACTTCAATGAATATTGTATAACATTATATAAAAGATTTGGGGACAGAGTTAAATACTGGGTAACACTTAATGAACAAAATGTATTTATAACTCATGGTTATGAAAGAGAATTACACCCACCTAAGGTTAGGGATAGAAAGAGAATGTATCAAGCAAATCATATTGCTAGTTTAGCTAGTGCTAAGGCAATAGCTTCATTTAGAAAATACGTTCCAGATGGTAAAATTGGTCCAAGTTTTGCTTTTTCACCAATTTATCCACATAGTCCAAAACCAGAAGATGTACTAGCTGCAGAAAATGCAGAAGAACTTACAAATTATTGGTGGCTAGATGTATACGTTTGGGGTGAATATCCTAAGATAGCATGGAACATCTTAGAAAAAGAAGGTGTAACACCAACTATCGAACCAGGTGATATAGAAATACTTAAAGCTGGAAAACCAGACTTTATGGGAATTAACTACTATAGAACAACTACAGTAGAATTAAATCCTTTAGATGGAGTTGGAGATGTTCAAATGAACAACTCAGGTAAAAAGGGAACTACAGCTGAAAGTGGAGTGCCAGGGGCATTTAAGACAAAGAGAAATGAATTCCTAGAAGCAACAAATTGGGATTGGGAAATAGATCCTCAAGGGTTAAGAGTAGGAATGAGAAGAATCTCAAATAGATACAAATTACCTATGTTAATAACAGAAAATGGATTAGGTGAATTTGATAAATTAGAAGAAAACGATGTAATTAACGATGACTATAGAATAGAATACTTAAAAAAGCATATTGAAGCTTGCCAAGGTGCCATAACAGATGGCGTTGAACTAATTGGTTACTGTACTTGGTCATTTACAGATCTATTAAGCTGGCTTAACGGATATCAAAAACGTTATGGTTTTGTGTATGTTGATAGAGATGAAAATGATGAAAAAGAATTAAGAAGAATTAAGAAAAAAAGTTTTGAATGGTACAGTAATGTTATCAAATCAAATGGGCAGCAATTATAATTAACATATTTGAAAGGGGTCCTTAATATGAAAAAGATTTTACTTGTATGCGCAGCAGGTATGTCCACAAGTCTACTAGTTAATAAAATGTTAGACGCTGCAAAAGAAAAGGGGGTGGAAGTAGAGATAACAGCATTGCCAGTTTCAGAAGCTAGCAAACTTGTAGATCAAGTTGATATGGTTCTTCTTGGACCACAAGTTCGTTTCCAAAAACCTCAAGTTGATGCTTTAGTTAAGGGAAGAATTCCTGTTGAAGTAATTGACATGAGATTATATGGAACAATGAATGGAAAAGCTGTTTTAGAAGGTGCATTAACAAAAATCTAAAAAGTTAAATCTTAAAAAATGGGTAAAAATTAATTTGGGTAAAAATTAATTTAATCAAAACTGATGGAGGGGATTAATTTGAATAAACTAGAAGCAGTAATGGAAAGATTATTAGTTCCAGTTGCTACTAAACTTAATGCTCAAAGACACGTAATAGCAGTGCGTGACGCATTTATTTTAACATTTCCAATAACAATGGCGGGTTCAATTATAGTATTAATTAACTTCGCAATATTAGCACCAGACGGATTTATAGCTAAAATTCTTCATTTAGGAGATATTTTTCCTAACTTAAGTGCTGCTCAAGCAGTATTATCACCAGTATTAAACGGTTCTACTAATATACTAGCAATTATGATAGTTTTCCTTATAGGTAGAAACCTTTCTTTAAATATGAAGGGTGATGACTTATTAGCAGGTTTAACAGCTGTATCAGTATACTTTATACTTTATCCAGGTTCTGTAACTATTGAAGGTGTTGGTTACCTAAAGAGTCAATATTTAGGACCACAAGGTTTATTCGTTGCTTTAATAGTTGGTCTTTTAGTTGGTGAAATAGTAACTAGACTTTCTATGTCAGAAAAGTTAAAGATAAAATTACCACCAGAAGTACCACCAGCAGTTGCAAGAGCTTTCGTAATCTTAATTCCAATAATCATTGTAACTGTTATATTCTCAGTAGTTAACTATGCTATTACAAGAGCATATCCAGATGGAATTCACGCATTAATTTATAAAGTATTACAACAACCATTAACAGCTTTAAGTAATAACGTTGGTTCTATAATTGTATTTGCATTAGTATCTAACTTCTTATGGATCTTAGGTATTCATGGACCAAATACAGTTGCTGCAATCAGAGACCCATTATTTGCTGAAGCAAACCAAGCAAACTTAAAATGGGTTAATGATAATGGAACAGCTTGGGGAGCACCATTCCATGCTACATGGGCAGTTAACGATGCATTCGCTAACTATGGTGGATCAGGATGTACTTTAGGTTTAATAATAGCAGTATTCATTTTCTCTAAGAGAGCTGATTACAAAGATATTATTAAATTATCAGTTGCACCAGGATTATTCAACATCAACGAACCAATCATATTTGGTTTACCAGTTGTATTAAATCCAATATTAATAATACCATTCGTATTAGCACCAGTTATAAATATAATTATTGGTTACTCAGCAATTCAAGCTGGACTTATTCCACCAATTGCTTATGGAGTTCCATGGACTACTCCAGGACCATTAATAGCATTCTTAGGAACAGGCGGAAACTGGGTAGCATTATTAGTAGGTCTAGTATGTTTAGCAGCAGCTACACTTGTTTACACTCCATTCGTTATAGCAGCTAATAAGACTGCTGAAAGAGAACAACAAGCTCAAGCTTAATAATTATTAAATAGCTTCAGGGGGAGATACCATTGAAAAATTATTTGTGCTTTGATATAGGTGGAACCGATCTAAAGTATGGTTTACTTACTGAAGAAGGGGAAATCTTAGAAAAAGGTAAAACTCCTACTGATAGATTTAATGGTAAGGCAATATTAGACAATATTATAAGAATTTATAATGAATTTAAGAATATACAAATATCAGGGATTGCGTTAAGCATCCCTGGTTTTGTTAATTGCTTTACAGGATATATCGAAGTGGGAGGAGCTATTCCAGACTTTAATGATTTTAATATAAAGGAATATATAGAAAAGGAATTGAATATTCCTGTTTCTGGTGAGAATGATGTAAATTGCGTAGCTTTAGCAGAGAAGTGGAAGGGTAGCGCAAAGGAAGATGATAATTTCTTATGTATGACAATTGGTACAGGTATAGGTGGAGCATGTTTCTTAAATGGGGATCTTTATAGAGGTGCTACATATATGGCTGGAGAATTTGGTTATATGATCACTCATGGAATAAACAATAATGTTCCTTCAGAATGTACATTAAGTAGATCAGGTGCAATACTAAGCCTTAGAGAAGAATATGCAAAGGCTAAAAAACTTCCATTAGAAAAAGTGACAGGAATAGATGTATTTAACGCTATGGAAAATGGAGATCCTATTGCTAAGCTGGAAATAAATAAATTTTATGATCATTTAGCAGTTGGAATTCATAATTTATATTATGTTTTAAATCCAGACAAGATATTGATAGGTGGAGCAGTAAGTCAAAGAGAAGACTTGATTAACGAATTAAGTTGGAGAGTTACTGGACTAAGTGATCTTGGACATAGAATCAAAGTAGAAGCTTGTTTACTAAAAAATGACGCAGGATTAATCGGAGCATTATATCATCATTTAAAAGTTATAAAATAATTAGGAAAAGAGGTAATAAATATGGATCCAATGGAATTAATTGCATTTAATATTATAAGTAATGTTGGTATGGCTAAGTCATTAGCTGTTGAGGCATTAAGAGAAGTTAGAGGTGGAAATAAAGAATTAGCTGCCGAAAAATTAAAAGAAGCAGATGGATATATGGTTGAAGCCCATCACTCTCATGCTGAATTAATACAAAAAGAAGCATCAGGTGAAAAAGTAGAGTTTTCTCTAATATTAATGCATGCAGAAGACCAAATGCTAAGTGCAGAGACTATTAAAGAATTAGTTAAAGAAATGATTGAAATGTATAATGATTTAAAGGAAAATAAATAATATACTTAGCATAAAAAATCCAACCTTAGGTTGGATTTTTTTTACTTTTTAGAAATTTATAATATTTTAAAGTTCAGGATAACTTTTAAGTTTTAAACTATTATTACGATAAATATAGTAGGGTATATAATTTTATATAAATAAAAGTAAGGTTAATAGGATGGTATATATGATGCTATTAGACGCTTTAAATATAAAAATTAATAATGGATTAAATACACTAATCACACTTTTGATGTGTGTATTTATAATTTTTATTATGTTATATTTATTAAAAGGGATAAGAAGATTACAGCGAGAAAATGAAAAGTTAATTAGAGAGATAAATTTATTACATGAAAAGTACTTATACGAAGAGGAAAAATACAAGAAGCTAGATAACATTAAAAATGATTTTCTATCATTAATATCTCACGAATTGAGAACTCCTCTTACATCTATACTAGGATTTACAAAGATTATAAGAAAAAAATTTTTGAAATTCATAGTTCCTGAATTAGAAAAAAATGAATCTTTAGATGAAAAAATTTATTATAATAAGGAACTAATAAAAGTAAATCTAGATATTATTATTACAGAAGCAGAAAGACTTTCTTCTATGATAGAAAATATTTTAGATATTACAAAAATTGAATCGGGAAATGAGATTCTAAGAAGAGAGTCCTTAGTTATAGGACAAACGATAGTAAAAGGTATATTAGCTACCTACTCCCTAGCTCAAGAAAAAGAAATAGAAGTAGAAGAGGACATAGAAGTAGGGATTCAAAATGTCTGGGGAGATGAAGAGAAAATTTTACAAATAATTATTAATCTTATAAGTAATAGCCTTAAGTTCACGCCGGTGGGTGGAAAAATTAATGTAAAGGTAAAGCAGCTTAATGATGAATTTATAGAGGTTAGTGTAATTGATAATGGGGTTGGAATTGATGAAAAATATTTAGGCGTTATATTTGAGAAATTTAAACAAGTTGAAAATGGAGATGGAAATAAACCCAAAGGCACTGGCTTAGGGTTATATATAAGTAGAAATCTTGTAGAACTTCAAGGGGGAACTATTGGAGTGACTAGCCAAGAAGGAAAAGGAAGTCGTTTCTATTTTACTTTACCCATATATAAAGGAGATGCATTAGGAAATGAAAGTATTAGTAGCTGATGATGAACTTCCTATTAGAATGCTAATGGAACAAACATTGGAGGATATAGAAGGAATTGAGTTATTTTTTGCTAGTAATGGAGAAGAAGCTTTACATGCAATTTCAGAAGAAAATCCAGAGATTGTTTTTCTTGACGTGATGATGCCGGAATATGATGGATATGAAGTTTTAGAGATTGTACATTCACATAAAGAGTATGATAATATGAGAGTGATATTACTTACAGCTAAAGGGTCTGAAACTGACATAAGAAGAGCCGAAATGTATAATATAGATTTATATATAACTAAACCTTTTGATCCTGATTTTATTTTGGATAAAACAACAAAAATAATAGAAGAAATTAAAAGATATAATCAATAAGAGGATAAAAAGATAGCAATCTTTTTATCCTCTTATATTTTTTATTTTAATAATGAAATAAATTTATTCATGTCATATTTTCCAAGAACTGCAGTTCTATCAATATTTTCAGGGTTATCACCCAAATCTGCTGTTCCGCCAGAAAGATTAAAGGATATAGAGTATCCAGCATCTTTTGCTGCCTTTTTAGTATCTTGATTATATTTACCAAATGGATAACAAAAAGTGTTAATTGGTTTTCCTATAATTTTTTCTAAATCAGCTTTAGAGTCTTTCGCTATTTTTAGCTGTTCAGCATAACTAAGTTTGTCAAGTTCTTGATGGTTTGTAGTATGAGAACCAATGTCAATACCATTCTGAGACATTTCAACTAACTGAGCAGAGTTCATATAATAACCATTGTCACCTACCCCAGAAGTTATTATAAAAATAGTTGCATTCATACCTAGTTCTTTTAAAATAGGATATGCTACTTGGTAATTGTTAAGATAACCGTCATCAATAGTGATTAAAACTGACTTCTCAGGAACAGGTTTTTTATTTAAAATATAATCACTAAATTCATCAATGGTTAATGTAAAATAGCCATTATTTTTTAAATATTCTAGTTGTTCTCTAAACTTTGCTGCAGTTACGAATAAGTCTGACTTATCATCACCAAAAGCGTGATAGCATAAAACAGGAATTTCCTTAGGAACAACTAATTTTTTCCCTTCAAATCGATCTTTTTTTACAGGTTCCTCTTTTACAGGTTCTTCTTTTGCTGGAGAAGTTATTGTTGTATCTTTAGTTGTTTTGGCAGTTGTATTAGCATTATCTGAAAGAGTAGCTATAGAAGATTTTTTTGAATTATTTAAATTTACGATTCCGTAAGCACATAATGCAACATCGATTATTAATAATACAATAATAACTTTTAAAATGCGTCGCTTGTTTTTCATAGTGTATCCCCCTTAGTTTTACATAATAATATTATAGCAAGTAATGCGTATTAAATAAAGTTTATAAAGATATTATTAGTTATACACAAAAACTGTGGATTATATGTGTATAAGTTGTTGATTAGTATGTTAATAATAGACAAATAGAAACAAATAATATGTTAATAATATTTTTGAGGAGGTAGAAAAATGAAGAAAATAGGAGTAATTAGCATAATTTGTCTGTTTATGTTAAGTTGTATTAAAGTAAGTGCTGTGGAAAAAACTGTGGATAATTCTCCAGGATGTCAGGTTGTTAAATTTAGAGAGGAGTTTAAAAAAGTAGATGAAGATATGATAAAAGGGGAATTAAAGTATCCATATTTAATAGATGAGAAAAATGAATTTATTAGCAGCATTAATAATGATTTAAACAATGATATTGAAGTGTGGATATCTGATTTAAAAGATTTATCTGTAAAATATAAGGAAGATATGAAAAAAAATAATTTATCTGAGATTAGGCCTTTTGAGGTTGCAAGCAATTATAAAATAACATTAAACAGATGTCCATATTTAAGTTATTATATAGATTTTTATCAGTATACTGGGGGAGCACATGGAATTACTACAAGAAAAACTTACAATTTCAATATAAAAGACAAGAAATCAATTGAATTAAAAGATTTGTTTATAGAAGGATATGATTACAAGAAGGTTATAAATAATGAAATAGCCAATCAGATACAAAAAGATAAGGATAACTTCTTTGAAGAAGGTAAGGCATTTAAGGGAATAAGTGATGATCAAAGGTTTACAATAGGACAAAAAGGAATTGAAGTATATTTTCAGTTATATGATATAGCGCCCTATGTATACGGAATACCTACATTCAATATTCCTTATGAGCTTTTAAAAGATGGATTAAAATAAGCGAGAAAGTCATGGGTTTCTGTGACTTTTTTATTTATGATATCCACTTATTGTAAGAATTCAAGTATAATAATAACAAGAGCAAAGTTACGCATAAGGAGGAGGGGGGAAATATTAAAACTTTTGATTATTCTTCGATTTTTTTTAGGGTGTTAGTTGCATTATATGCATTGATTATTAGTATAAACTTTAATAAAGAGCAATTTAACAGAATAATTATCTTTTATTTGTTAATTTATTTCTGTATCTCAATAGGTTTTTATCTTTTAGATAGGCAAATATTAAAAATATTATTTTTAATTTTTGAAGTAATGGTAATTTATGTATTGTATAAAATTAATCCAATCTTTATGATTCTTGGTTCACAAATTATCTCTGAATTATTTGAATTTAATGAATTAGTTAAGTATGGGTCAATGGTTTTAATAAGTATTTTAGGGATAGTAATTACAAACGAGAATAAGTTTTTATTCTATCTTCTTCTATTTATTACATATACCTCTTTAAGCATAATTAAAAGTTATTTTGAGAAGACAGATAGCTTAGAAAAGGAAAATAGAGAACTTAGAAAAAACTTAACTTACTACAATAAATTAGTAGAGAATTCTAAGGATTTTGAAGAACAAATTTTATATACAACTCAACTTGAAGAGCGAAATAAAATATCTCAACAGATGCATGATAAAATTGGACATGTAGTGGCAGGAAGTCTAATGCAATTAGAGGCGGCTAAAAGTATAATTGAAGAGGATACGGAAGCATCTAAAAAGTTACTAGAAGGAACTATTTCTGTACTAAGAAATGGTATTGAAGATATAAGGATAACATTGAGAAATATAAAGCCTTTGAAAGAGGAGTTAGGAATTAATAGACTTAAGTTAGAAGTAGATAGATCACTCAAACATTCTTCAATAAATGGATATATAAACTTTAAAGGGGAACTTAACAACATTAACTATAACCAATGGAAAGTAATAATTGATAATACAAAAGAGGCATTAACTAATACAATAAAGTATTCTAAAGCAAAGGATTTTTGGGTTAATATTCATGTAATGAATAAAATGCTGAAGGTGGAACTGAAAGATAATGGTGTTGGATCAAGTATAATTACAAAAGGTTTAGGGATTGCTGGTATGGAGCAAAGAGTTCAGGAGTTAGGAGGTAATATAACTTTAGATGGATCTAGTGGATTTTCTATAGTTATATTAATGCCTATATAAATAGTAAAAAAAGTGAGTTGGGGAGAGATAATATGATACGGTTATTAATTGTTGATGATGATGAGTTAATAAGAGAAAGTCTGAAAATTATTCTAAAGATGGATAACAATATTGAAGTAGTAGGTACCTGTGATAATGCTTTAAAGGCTATAGAAATATGCAGCAGTAATGAAATAGATATTGTATTACTAGATGTTAGAATGCCGATAATGAATGGAGTAGAAGCTACAAAAGAATTAGTTAAAAATAAAAAAACTAAGATTATCATATTAACTACCTTTGATGAAGATGAATATATAAGAGAGGGTATTAAAAATGGAGCTTCAGGCTATTTGCTTAAGAGCACGCCGCCAAAAGATATAATACAATCAATAAAGATGGTTGCTGCAGGTAATCATGTATATGGTAGTGAAATAATAGAAAAGCTAAAAGATTCATTAGAGAAGAAAACAACTATAAATAAAGAATTATTTACAGAAAGGGAACTTCAAATAATGGAAGCTATTTCTGAAGGCTTATCAAACAAAGAGGTAGCTGCGAAACTCTTTATATCTGAAGGAACAGTGAAGAATTATATTAGCAGTATTCTAGATAAGACGGATTTGAGTCATAGAACTCAAATTGCTATATATTATATAAAAGGAAGTATTTAAATAATGACAAAAGTCATATATAAGTTGTGACCTTCTACCCTAAGAAAGTAGAAGGTTTTTTATTATACTTAAAATATAAGTTAGAGGAGGGAATATAATGAAGATTTTAAATATAAACAATTTAGAAAAGAGATATGGCAATTTTCTAGCAGTAGATAATATTTCACTATCGGTAGAGGAGGGGGAAGTATTTGGACTATTAGGACCTAATGGTGCAGGAAAGAGTACAACCATAAATATAATTATAGGTCTTCTAAAGAGTAATGGCGGAGAAATACAGATCTTCGGAAAAGATCAAAAAAGACATGAGAAGGAAATAAAAAAGAAAATAGGAATAGTACCTCAAAACTTAGCAATATATAGAGAATTATCAGCAGAAGAAAATATTAAATTCTTTGGATCAATATATGGAATTAAAGGAAAAGCATTAAATGAAGCAGTAGAATATGCTTTAGAGTTTACTGGACTTTTAGAGCATAGAAAGAATAAAGCTAAAAATTTCTCAGGTGGAATGATGAGAAGACTTAATATAGCATGTGGAATAGTTCATAAGCCTGAGTTTGTAATTATGGATGAACCTACGGTAGGAATAGATCCTCAGTCTAGAAATCATATATTAGAATCAGTAAAAAAATTAAATAAAAATGGATGTACTGTTATATATACTTCTCACTACATGGAGGAGGTTGAAAATTTATGTAATAGGATTGCCATAATGGATAAAGGAAAGATAATAGCAGAGGGAACTCAAGAAGAGTTAATTACAATGGTTTCAGATACTCAAAACTTAGAAGTTGAGATTTCAGATATTAAAAAAATTGATAAGGAAGAAATTCTAAATATAAAAGGTGTAAAAAGTTTAATTATTAAGGATGAGGTTCTAAATATAAATTCTCTCAGAGAAGTGAGTAATCTTAATTTAATTATTGATTACCTAACTGCCAAAGAAGTAAAAATTAGAAATATAGGATATACAGATATTAACCTTGAGACTGTATTTTTAAATTTAACAGGAAGAAATTTAAGAGATTAGAGGTGATATCATGAGAAAGATATTTGCAATAATTAAATATGATATTCTAGCAAATAAATCAAGTAAGTATATCATAACAATTTTGTTTTATCCAATAGTACTAACTTTAGTGTTAGGATTTGTATTGAAAAATGTATTCTATTCTAATTATGAAATGGAAAAAGTCAAAGTATATTATGTTTCAGATGGAAAAGAAGTAAGTACTCAATTTTTTGATGTGTTTAAGTCATTGCAGGGAAAAATAGATTTTGATATGGAAAAAGTACAAGATATAAATGAGGCCAATGAAAAAATTAGAAAAAATTATGATTCGCTAGCAATAAGTTTTACTGATAAAGAAGTAAAAGTTTATAGAAATAATAATGGAAGTGTTTCAACTGAAATTGTTTATGGAGTTTTAAATACAATTGCAGATAAATTTAATGTAATGTATTCTATTGAGAAAATAAATCCAGAGGCCATTCGAGATATTGATTTTAGTGAAGTTCAAAAAGACTTTACAGATTTTAAGAAGATAGAGTTAAAAAGAGAAATGACTTCGTATGATTACTATGGAGTAGCAGAATTCACCATGATAATTATGTATATAAGCTTGTTTTCATTAGGAATAATAAACACTCAAAGAAGAAATGGGACAGAAGGAAGAATATTTCTTGCTGGAGTATCAAAGCTTCAATATATTATTTCTAGAATCTTAAGTATGACTATATTTAATATGGTATTAATGACAGTTCCATTTATCATACTTAAGGAGATAATAGGAATTTATTATGGGACGGATTTAGTAACATTGTTTACCATTTTTATAACATTAAATATTTTCGCAGCAGCCTTAGGAGTAACTTTTGGTTTCTTATTTAAAGAGGAAAGAGTAGCAAATACAATGCTTCAGGCTGTAGTTATTCCAGCATTAACTTTTTTAGGTGGAGGATATGTTTATTTTGGTGATAACATCCCCTTTGTATTTGATATAATCACAAAGTTTTCACCACTTAGATGGGCAAATAGATCAATAATAAACATGATTTATGGTGGCGATTATAGCAAAATCCCAACATCAGTTGTAATTAATTTAACTCTAACATTAATATTAATCCTAATTTCTTATTTAAAGATCAAGGGAGAGGAGAAGTTATCATGAGTGAATTTTTTTATCTAGTAAGAAAAAATCTGAAGCTAATATTTAATTCAAAGTTAATAATTGCACAGTTACTAATTCCAGTTGCAGCAACCCTTGCATTTATAAAATTATTTTCATCAATGGGTGGGACTTTAAATTATGGTGTTATAGATTTAGATAAAACTACAAGCTCAAAATATGTTATTGAGGGGACCAAAGTTAATAAAGGAAATATTACGTATTTTGAAAATGAAAGTGAATTAGAGCAAAAGATAAAAAATAGAGAAATAGATGGAGCATATATAATTCCTAAAGGATTTGAAGATGCAATACTAAAGGGTACAGATAATAAGATATCAATAATTATGGGTAGTGATAGCAGTTTAAAAAATTCATTAAAGTCTAGTATAAACGATAAATCAGGAACACTATCAGAAATGGCCCAAGGAGCTAAAGGAATTAAAGAAGCCTACTATAATATTATGGCTGAGAGTGGTAATAAAGTCATTAGTGTTAACCAGTATAATTTAGAAGACAAAAAATATGATTTTCAAGTAACTCAAATGTCTGTTGGAATATTGATATTCTTTATGATGATAAGGGCTAGCGCTACGTCTGATATTATGCTAGAAGAAAAAAGGAGTAATTGCTATAGTAGGATATTTGCTTCACCAGTAACTCCGTTAAAATTCATTGGAGCAAATATACTAGCAAATTTGTCGATACTATTGATACAAATGTTGCTGACTGTATTTTTTATGAAATGGGTGTTTAAAATAGCTACAGGGGTTCCAATGCCAATGCTACTATTTGCTCTATTATTAATTTCATTAGTTGCTATAGCATTTACAACAATGATGGGAATAGCAATAAAAGATGATAAAATATCTGGGCTTGTGAGTAATTTGTTAATAAACGTAAGTTGCATGATAAGTGGATGTTTTGTTCCAGTTGAATGGATTCCACAGAATATAAGGAGCATATCTTATGTATTTCCTCAAAGCTGGGTTATGGATATATTGGAGAAATATCAAAATGGAATAGGAGATTTTAAAGATATTTTAATAAATATAGTAACTCTTATAGCATTTATAGTGACATTTTTAGTAATTGCAGCATATAAAATAAAATATTCTAATAAAGAAATGAGTCTAGTGGGAGAGTAATAAGTTGTAATTCATTGACAGGGGATTAGATGTTTAATATAATAAATATATTATTTTATAAGGAGGGTAGATTATGACTAATATAATTGGTACTGTAAAGTTTAAAATAAATAAACAGTGGAAATATAGCAGCTCAGTAATGAAAAGTGCAATTTTGGACTTCTACGGGAGAAGTGCGTCCACTTTTAGAATAAGTACTAATTATATATATAATCTTGGCTCTAATAAATAATATTTTGTTAAATTAGTTATTATTTAAGAAGTTTAGACTCAAGGTAAATATCTTGAGTCTTTTTATATAAGAATAAGTACTTTATTTATATTGGATACACTTTTTCATATAAGCCTTATTATGTCTTTGATTTTGAATTAAAACAAGGACAGGGGCTTATTTTTATTTGAATTAAATGATTTTTGAAGGAGTGTATATCAATGAATATGAAGAAAAGTTTAAATAAAAATATATCAATAAGCTATGTTTATAGTTTTTTAATACAATTAAATGTAACATCAGCAATTTGGGTACTATATCTTGCATTTAAGGGAATGTCATTGGTTCAGATAGGGTTAATAGAATCAATTTATCATATTACTAGCTTATTATTTGAGTTACCAACTGGAGCAATTGCAGATTTATATGGGAAGAGATTTACCTTAATACTTGGCAGAATTCTTCAAATTATATCAAGTATTCTAATGATAACAGCTAATAGTTTTTTAGGATTTACAATAGCATTTTTATTTTGTGCAGCAGCTAAAAATTTAAATTCAGGTTCCGCAGAGGCATTAGTATATGACAGTTTAAAAGGGCTTAATAAAGAAGAAACATATAAGCTAGTATGGGGGAAACTTGCATTTTTTATGTCAATTGCCCAGGGAATAGCAGTGCTACTAGGAGGAATACTCGCAGATTTAA
The DNA here is from genome assembly GCF_028728205.1 of Clostridium sp. 'White wine YQ'. Lineage (NCBI taxonomy): Bacteria > Bacillati > Bacillota > Clostridia > Eubacteriales > Clostridiaceae > Clostridium > Clostridium sp. 'White wine YQ'. Next base: position 96,281 of record NZ_JAQYUU010000007.1, on the reverse strand, counting down.
GTTTTATATATGCATATATTTTAGGGTTAACGGTAGAAATCATAGCCTTAATAATAACCTTTGGATTTACCGAAGTTACTACTGAGAATAGATGTAAAGAAAATAATGTATTAATTGGACAATTAATCACGAGTGTTAAAGTATTGAAAGTAAGAAAAGTAGTTTTATACTTAATTTTATTTTCTGCTTTGATAGGAAGTCTTCAAACAACCGTATTCTTTTATTGTCAAAAGTATTTTGAGGATTTAGATTATACTAAAACATCTATAGCATTAATTTGTGCACTAGGCAGTTTGGTTGAAGCAATATTCTCAAAATATGCATATAAGATTGAGAATTTCTTTAAAATTAAAGGGATAATAATTGGAGTATCTATGGTAAATATAATAGCACTATTTGGTCTTGCAGTATGGAAGAACCTATCGGTAGTTTTCTTTTTATTAACTTCTATAGCTGGGGGATTAGCATATACGATTTTAAGTGATTGCATTAATTCAAGAATACCATCAGAGTATAGAGCAACAATACTTTCGGTGGATAGCTTATGCTTTAGTTTATTCATGATTTGTATTTTCCCTTTATTCGGGTTTATAGCAGATAAGATTGGTTTTACAATGACCTTTGGAATAGTTGGGGGGATGTATATTCCTGCAATAGCATTTATACTTTTAAAATTAAGAAAGTACAAAGTTATAGAAGATAGTGAAGATTTAAGAAAATTAGGAAATTGTTAATCATAGCCTCAAGAAATATTTTTTCTTGAGGCAATTTCTATAAAAAGTTAGTAGTATCATGAATTTTTCTTCAAAAAAACTATATAATTTACATATATAGTAAATTGGTAAGGGGAGTTATTATGAATTATATTTTAAAACTAGAAGAAAGAACAACACAAAATATATTGGCCATGGTATTACTAGTAGATCTTGCTATTTCAGAAGTTTTAAAGTTAAATGTAACCTTTGTATTAGGATGTATGCTTGCAGTAATATATATTTCATATTTGAAAATTATAAGGCCAATTTTAGCTAGAAAAAAATATACAAATATTATAACTACATTTGTACGCATAATATCAATGGATGAAATAATAGGCTTAACTACTATAATAATTTTAATAGGTGTAATAGAGATTATTAATATTAGACAACAAAATGGATTACTTCCAAAGTTAGTTTCTTTTAGTGATATAACAACAATAGCACTTAATATTACATCTATATTAGTACTTAGCATAGTTATATTCAGTTATGTAATGTATAAGAAATATAATATCCAAATGATTAGTGAAGGCTTGTTATTAAGTGATGGTGAGTTAATACGATGGGATGAAATAAAAATAATTCAAAAAGAAGAAGCTGAAGATTATGTTGTTTATTTATTATTAATAAATGAGGAATCCAGTGCACATAAAATTAAGCTCAAAATAAATAAATCTGTAACTGAGATAGCAGAAAAGAAATTTAAAGATAATAGTATTTATATATAAGAAAAGAGAACCTGTAATATTAAGCATTACAGGTTCATTTTATTTAACTTCTAACTTTTGGACTTGTTCCGTTACCTCTAAAGCCAGGACCATCAGATATTTTTCTACCTAATCGAGTAACCTTGCCAGTAATACATCCTCTGCAGTGAGCAGGGGTATCACTAATACATATCTTTCCTGGATAAAGAGCGTATAGTGCTCTATATTCTCCTTCAGTTACATTTGGCATAACAACATTTGCACCAGATTGTAATGCTATAACTCTACCATCCTTATTCAGAGATTCCATAGCAGTAGTGGCAGGTATGTTAATGTCAGGAAGAACTAATCTAACTAAGGCCATCATTTTTAAGGCTAGAGTGAAATCTCCACCTTTCTCATTAGCTAAAGGTGTATCTTCATTAGGGATAAATGGTCCTATACCAATCATATCAGCATCTAATTCCTTAAAGAACAGGATATCATCAGCTAAAGATTCCAAGGTTTGTCCAGGAAGACCTACTAATGCCCCAGAGCCAACTTCATAGCCTAGATCTCTTAAGTCTCTAAGACATCTTTTTCTTTCTTCATGGCTCATTCCAGGATCCATATCTTCATATAATTTTTTATCAGTTGTTTCAATTCTTATTAAGTATCTATCTGCGCCAACCTCTTTAAACGCCTTGTATTCTTCAAAAGTTTTTTCACCAAGACTTAAAGTAATAGCTACTCCTAAAGCTTTAATATCAGAAACTATTTTCTTCATTTTTTCAACAGTAAAATAATCATCTTCCCCGCCTTGAAGTACAATGGTTTTATATCCATAGCGAACAGCTTTATTAACAAAATCCATTATTTCTTCATAAGAAAGTCTATATCTCTTAAGATTTTTATTATCTCTTCTTAGACCACAGTAAAGGCAATTTCTTTTACAAATATTTGTGAATTCTAATAATCCTCTTAAATGAACATAGTCACCTAAGTATTCTTGTCTAACAGCATCAGCAGCTTTAAATAATTCATCGTTAATACTATCATCTTTTAGTATTTCAAGTATTTCTTCTTTGCTAAGGATATGGGTTTCCTTACCTTTGTTAATTAAGTCAATTGTATTCATAAATTCCTCCTAATGGAAAAAAATTATCTAAAAATAAAGACTATAGAAATTATACTATATTATTTTACATTAAAAAAGAATATTTATCTTATTTTTATTCTAAATGGAAATTTATCACAAAAAAAATACGCTTTTCATAAAATACTATATAACAATTTATGGAGTGAAGGCATTGTTATACGCATTAATATTAGCCGGAGGAAAAGGGACAAGGCTTTACCCCCTTTCAAGAGGAGCAAATCCAAAGCAGTTTCTTAAAGTAGTTAATAGCAAAAGCTTCTTACAAAATACTGTTGATAGAATAAACCCACTAGTGGAAAAAGACAATGTTTATATAGTGACCAATAAGGACTATCTCCCAAAAATAAGGGAGGAATTAGAAGGGTTTAAGGAAGAAAATATATTTTTTGAACCTGAAAATAAAGAAACTGCCACTTGTATAGGTCTTTCAGCCGTTAAACTCCTTAAAAAAGATAAGGATGCTCTTATGATAGTTCTTCCATCAGATCATCATATTGAGGGTGAAAAAAACTATATTGAGACTTTGGAGCAGGCAGTAGAGATTGCAGAAAGAAGAAGAGGTATAGTAACCTTAGGAATTGATCCAACTAGACCAGAGACTGGATACGGATATATAGAGATGGGTGAGAGAATAGGAGGAAATTTTCCATCATATAAAGTAGCTAGATTTACTGAAAAACCAAACTTGGAGGTAGCAAAGGATTTTTTAATTAAGGGAACTTATCTATGGAACTCTGGGATGTTTATATTTAGAGCGGATGTAATACTAAGAGAAATAGAAAAATATATTCCTAAAATGTATAAATCTCTTATGGAAATATATAAAAGTTTAGGAGAAGAAAATGAAGAAGAGGTAATAAAGGAGCAATATAAACTTATCGATGGAATATCAATAGATTTTGGAGTAATGCAGAAAACTAGAAGAGCCTATGTGATAAAAGGTGAGTTCTTCTGGGATGATATAGGGAGCTTTGGAGCACTGAGTAGATTTCTTAATAACCAAAATTCTAACTCAATAACTAATGGGGTTTTTCTCGAGGAATGCGAAAATTGTTCAGTATTTGGAAATGATAAAAACCTTATAATTGGGTTTGGAATTAAAGATTTAGTAATAGTAGATGCTGGTGATGTAATACTAGTAATGGATAAAAGCAGAGATCAAGAAATAAAGCATTTATTTAATACCATAGGAGAAAAAGAGAACTTAAAAAGGTATTTGTAAAAAGCCTTAGGTGAAAGCCTAAGGCTTTTGCTTATATGAAATTTGATATACTTTCTCTAAATTGTTTAGGCGTTAAGCCGGTATATTTTTTGAAAGTTTTAGAAAAGTGCTTTTCATTACTATAACCAACTAGCTTTGCCACTTGATAATTTTTTAATGTGCGGTTTTTTAGGAGTTCCTTAGATTTTTCAATTCTATAACTGTGAAGAAATTCTAAGAAATTTACTCCTGTTTCTAATTTAAATAATTGACTGAGATAGGTTGGGGTTATATATATAACCTTAGCAGTAGTTTCTAAAGATATATCTTTATTATAGTTATTAATTATATAATTCATGGCAGCAGATACTAAAGAATTGTTTTTATGATTTTTATTAAATTCATTAAATATTTTATCTATGATTAACTTTACCTGATCCTTAATTTCATTTATGGTTTGGCATTTTAATATTCTATGAAAAGGTGAAAAATCTTTAGTGGAGGCGAAGTCAATATTAATATCATTTTCTATACAAAACTTATAAATGCTACCTAATAGTGATAAGGTTGACCCTTGTAAATAATTTTTTAAAGGAAATCCACCTTTTGATAATGAATAATAAAAAGATTCAATATACTTGTCAATAATTAAGTTATCACCAGTTCTCAAGGCATTTATTATAGCTAGTTCTTCTTCAACAGGGTAGAAACTTTGTTTTGATTCTGAGTCTTTTACGTCATGGATAGAAATTAATATGTCATCACCTAAATAGAATTTTGAATTAATAGCAAGGTAAGATTCTTTATAACATTTATCAATTTCTTTTAAATCAGTAACAGGGTCACCTATTCCAATGCTTATTGTGAAACCAAGGTTAGCCTTTATAGAGTCTTTTAAGCTTAGTAATGATTGTTTAATTTTCTCATAAGAGTAGCAGTTATCAGATATAAATAAAATTAGTACTATATATTCCTTATAATCCAATGATTCAATGGTAAATAGACTACTTAGACTACTATAAATCAAATTTTTAATAGAAATTTTAATTGAGTTGATATCTATTTCATTATAGATATCATAAATCATTGAGGAATAATCTAAAGATATAACTGGTACTAAAATATAATTAAAATCATTTTGAATATTATACAGGTTAAGTTTTGATAGCAGACTTTCGCTTGAATAATTGTGATTACCTAGTATAAGTTCTGTAAATAACTTTTCCTTAAGGGTTAAGATGTTTTCGTTTAACAGCGCTTCTTTTGAACGTTCAAAATCTAATGTTTTCTTTACATTCAAAACAACATCTAATATTTCAGATGGCTTACAGGGTTTTAAAAGATAATTTGACGCACTTAATTCAATAGCCTTTTTAGCAAAAGAAAAATCATCATATCCACTTAAGATTATGCATTTTGATTTTATTTTTATTTTAGTTAGTTCTTCAAGAACCTCTAGACCAGTCATTTTTGGCATTTTTATATCCATAATAATTATATCGGGCTTAAGGCTAATAATGCTATCCAATGCATCTAATCCATTATCAGCCTCTCCAACTACTTCTATATCATAATCTTCCCAGGATATTAAAGACTTTATTCCATCAATTAAATCTATCTCATCGTCAGCTAAGAATAACTTGTACATAAATTAAACCTCTCTTATATAAAATATACTATTTATTAATACTCTTGTTGAGTGGGATGGAAATTGTAACAGTGGTACCTAAATTAAGTTCGCTTGTTATAATTAAAGTATAGTTATCACCATAATAAAGTGATAAACGTTGATTAACATTTCTTATTGCATAACCATTTTTTGTACTTAATTCATCAATTCTCTCAAGGCTTAATAAATTGTTTATAGTTTTATTATCCATACCTTTACCATTATCAATTATTTGAAATACTATAAAATCTTCTACTAATTCGCCAGAAATAATAATAAGACTTCTATCATTATCTTCTTCAGTACCATGTATTATTGAATTTTCAACAAACGGTTGAATAATAAGCTTAGGTATTGAGTAATTAAGAATTTTATCAGAAAAATTGATTTTATATTTTAACTTGTCTCTGTATCTTTTTCCTTGAAGCAGAAGATAGTTTTCAATAAAGTCAGCTTCTTCTTTTACTGAAATAAATTCTCTGCCATTGCTTAAAGTTATTCTAAATAGTTTTGAAAGAGCATATACCATATCACTTATTTCAGTTTGCTTAGATTTTTCAGCTTTCCAGAAAATCATGTCTAAGGTATTGTATAAAAAATGAGGATTAATCTGAGCTTGCAAGGCCTTAAGTTCTGCTTCCTTTTCCTTAAGCTGCAATTTATATACACTGTTAATTAACGTTTGTATATTATCAATCATGTCATTATATTCCAAAACTAACATTCCAAATTCATCCTTATACTTAAAGGTAACCTTTTCCTTGAAATTCCCTTTCTTAACTAATCTCATTGAAGCTAATAATTCCTTTAATGGAAGAGTTAATCTTGTTGATAAAAATATTGAAAGTAAAAAAGATATAATAAAGCATCCTAAAATTACTCCAAAAGTAAGCTCCATAATTGAGTGTAGATTTTTAAAGATCTCTTTTTCCGGTGTAAGGGAAATTATCTTCCAATTGCTATTTGTAATATTATCAAAAGTAGCTATATAATTAGAACCTTTAAGTTTTACAGTATTATATCCAGAAGCGGATTTGATATATGGAATAATAGAGTTTAAGCTTTCTGGGCTATCCATTACATTATAAGGGTCATTTAGAGCAATTAAGTTATTATTGCTATCTAAAATTAAAACACTGTTTGAAGAAACCTTTAATTCTTGAGCATACATATTCTCTATGGTTGAAGAATTAATACAAATAACCATAAGACCACATTCCTTAAGGGTGTTTGTATCTATTATTGTTCTAACCATAGCAATTTTATTGTTTTTATTATCAGATATAAAAGGAGTATCTCCACTTTTGAGTTTAAACCAAACAGGTTGTCCCTTCATCTTATGTGCAAGATTATATATATCGTCTTCTTTAAACTTGTCATAGGGCTTTAGACCTGTACTTCCATCTTTGCTTAAGTAATAATTTGCTCCAAGATCACCATAAATAGCCATAAAACTAATATAGTCTTTTGAAGCAAGGAGTATATTTAATGGTTCCAATCCATACTTTGTGAAGTTTTGATTATCATTAGAAACTTCTTCAGTTTTTACATAAGATTGGACAAGTGGATTTAAGCATATAAAAGTTGATAAATCGATTACATCTTTTTGCAGAAAATCTATATTAGAACCTATTTGCTTTATATCTTTAACATTAACTGAAGTCATTTGTTCCTTTAGAGACTTTGATGATACTAAATATGAATATCCCCCTAAAATTAGTGAGATAAAAGAAATAATAGTCATAAAAAATATAATCAATTTATTTTTAAGGGTCATATTTATATAAATTTTATTAAAATTTCTACATATACGTTTTAACATAGACATAAAAAGCCTCCGAGTAGATATAAATTAATTTTATATTAAAGAATAATAAATTTCAAATATTTCCACAAGAGGTAAAATATAAACTTCTAAAAAATGAGACCATTTTCATAAATTTGAATACTATTATTTAAATGAAAAGGTTTATATAATTACTCTAGCAGTATAAATGTCAGAGAAACTTGATAGCTTTTAAAAGACTACTAATTTAAGTAGGGAGAATACATATATGAAAAGATTAATTGGATTTAAATTTAAGTATATAATCTTATTTATTTTCGTTGGCATTATTAGTTTCGTTGGATGTGAAAATAACAGAGAAAAATCAGATTACAAGTTAAAAGAAAGTAAAGAAGTAACTATTAAATTTCTTTCCAATCTACCTGAGAGAACATCAGGACAAGGAAAATTAGAGCAAATACTTATAGATAGATATATGCAGGAAAATCCAAATGTGAAAGTTGAGGTTGAAGCATACCAAGACGAACCATATAAACAGCGATTTAAAGCGTATGCTATATGTAATGAGTTACCTGATATATTTTTTGTTTGGGGACAACCATCCTTTTTTAATCCTGTAATGCAAGGGGGATATGCAGCAGAGTTAAACTTAGACTACTTTTATGAAAATAATTTTAGTGAAGATTCTTTAAAAGGTTTTAAGATGAATGATAAGCTTTATGGAATTCCCAAAAGTACAGATTATATGGTCTTATATTGTAATAAAGATGTGTTTAGTAAATTGAATCTTCCAATCCCAGGTAATTATGAGGAACTAATAGATTCATGTAGAAAATTAAGAAATTCAGGCATTAATCCAATAGCTATGAATATGAAAGATAAATGGCCAATGGCCTTATTATATCAAGAACTTGTCCTAATGGAAGGAAATAATCAAACGCTTATTTATAAAGCAATTAATGGTGAAGTGAAGTTTTCAGGAAATGAAATATTAAAAAAAGCGGCTGAAGATTTACAAGAACTTTTGAAGGCAAATGGAGATATAAACCTATCCACATCAGAAGATTATAACTTATCAATGAATTTATTTACTCAAGAGAAGGCTGCTATGTATTATATGGGATCTTGGGAATTAGGAATGTATAATAATCCTGCCCTTTCAGATAGATTCAAGAAGAATATAACTGCTATTAAGTTTCCTCAGAAAAATGATACTGAAGAGAAAGGCTTGATAGCATGGAATGGAGGTGGATATGCAATTTCAGCTAAATCTGCAGTAAAAGATGAAGCTATGAAGTTACTAGAGTATATGATGAGAGCTGATAATTGGTCAAAAAATGGATTGGAAATGGGATTAATTGTTCCTGCCCAAAGATATCAAGGCGAAATAGACTTTAAAGAGTCTCCACTTCAGAAAGAACTAGCAAAAATATTAAGCAATTCAACTTCTATAAGTGGAACATCCTGGCATGATAGTATGACGCCGGATTTTAAGACAGTAAGTGAAGAGTTGTCCTATGAATTAGCTGCAGGAATTATATCACCGGACAATTTTTTATCGCAAATGGATCAGGAAGTAACTAAAGAAAAAAATAATAAATAGGTGTAAGTTAAAAAATGAAGGGGGAAAATTGAATATGTTAAAGAGATGGTTATCCAGATTTTTAACTACTACTTTTGCAACAACGATGCTTTTGGGTAATATCGTTCAAGCTCACGCAGCTGAACAAAGTGCTGATATTTATTTAAATCCAAGAGCTTCAGTAGAAGATAGGGTAAATGATCTAATGTCAAAAATGACACTGGATGATAAGATTGGTCAGATGGTACAAGCCGAAAGAAAAACAGCGACACCGGCAGATGTAAAAAACTATAAACTAGGTTCTGTTTTAAGTGGTGGAGGATCATTGCCTACACCTAATACTGCTGTGGGTTGGGCTGATATGATTGATGAATATCAAAAGTCAGCAACTTCAACAGAGTTAAAAATACCTATTTTATATGGAGTAGATGCGGTACATGGAGATAACAATGTTTATGGAGCAACTATATTTCCGCACAATATTGGGTTAGGTTCTACTGGAGACGCTGCATTAGTTCAAAAAGTTGGACAAGCAGTTGCTGAAGAAGTAAGAGCAACAGGTGTAAACTGGGCATTCGCGCCAACCCTTGGAATACCTCATAATGAAAGATGGGGAAGAACTTACGAAACTTTTGGGGAAAATTCAGAACTTGTAGCAAAAATGGGTGAAGCATATATAAAAGGGTTACAAGGAGAAGATCCTAGTAAAACGCTTAAGAGAAATGATAAGGTTATTGCTACAGCAAAACATTATATTGGTGAAGGTCTTACAGAAAATGGAACTAACCAAGGTAATGTTGTCATGAGTGATGAAGATTTCCAAAAAGCATTAAAGGGTGAATTACTTGCTCCATATAAGGCTGCAGTAGATGCAGGAGTAAGATCAGTAATGGTTTCTTATAATAGTGTAAATGGAGTAAAGTGTCATGGAAATGCAGATTTAATAACTAAGGTATTAAAACAAGACTTAGGATTTAAGGGAATTGTAATTTCTGACTATGAAGGAATTAAACAAATATCAGGAACTGGAATTACAACTCAAAAAGACAAGATAGCTGTTGCTATTAATGCAGGTATAGATATGGCTATGGAACCTAATGATTGGAAAGGTTTCATGACAAGCTTAAAAGAATTAGTAAATGAGGGTAAGGTTCCACAAACAAGAATAGATGATGCAGTAAAGAGAATTTTAACTGTTAAATTTGAAATGGGACTTTTTGAAGATCCATATGCTCAAAGAGACTTATTAAATACAGTAGGTTCTAAAGAAAATAGAGAAGTAGCAAGACAAGCAGTAAGAGAATCATTAGTTTTACTTAAGAATGATAATGACATAGTAGGACAGTTAAAGAATAAGAAAAATATTCTTGTAGCTGGAAAAAGTGCAGATGATATAGGATTACAATCAGGTGGATGGACAATAACTTGGCAAGGTAGTGCAGGTAATATAACTCCTGGTACAACTATATTACAAGGAATTAAAAATACAGTAGGTAGCGATGTTAAGGTTACTTATAACAAACGTGGAAGAGCTGCTGCAGATAATGATGTAGCTGTAGTTGTTATAGGAGAAACTCCTTATGCAGAAACAGATGGAGATAGAACTCCTGATAAGTTAACTTTAGATTCAGATGATTTATTAACACTTAAAAACATAAAAGAAACTAATCCGAATCTACCAGTTGTAGCAGTATTAGTAACAGGAAGACCTATTACTATAGCTGATCAAGTACAAGACTTTGATGGATTAGTTGAAGCATGGCTACCAGGAACTGAAGGACAAGGTGTAGCTGATGTATTATTTGGTGGTTATGATTTTACAGGAAAGCTTACTATGACATGGCCATGGTATGCAGAAGATATAACAACAAAACATGATGATGGAAAAGCATTATTTAATTATGGTTTTGGACTTAAAAAAGGTGAAAATAAAGAATTACCTGCAAAACCAGAGAAGCAAGATAAACCTTCTATTCCAGTACCAGGGAAAATAGAAACAGAAGCTTATTCAACCCAAAGTGGATTCCAATTTGAAAACACTCAAGATGTTGGTGGCGGACAAAATGCTGGTTATACTGATGCTGGTGATTGGTTAGATTATTATGTTAATGTAGCAGAGGATGCCAAATATGAAGTTGAATTTAGAGTAGCAAGTCCTGGTGGTTCAACTGGTGGTGTTGAATTATTATTAGGTTCAAAGCTATTAACAAAACTTGACGTACCTGATACATCAAATTGGCAATCATGGACATCTGTAAAAGGAACTGTAAATCTTAAAGCTGGGAAACAAACTTTAAGATTTAGAGCAGGAAGCGGAAACTTTAACTTTAACTATATGAATTTTGTTAAAGTTGGCCCTTATGAGGCAGAACCAGAAGACCCTCCTGTAACTTATAATCCTCAAGGACAAGTTATTGAAAAAGGTGCTGTAGATGTATATATGAGTTCGTCAGAAGAATCAGGTAGCATGAGTTGGTACGACTCTCCGAAAGAAATATCAAATAAGCTTAGTAAAAAAGATAATATTGATATTACTTCGCCTGATGGACAACAAGCAACAACTATAAATGTTGATTCTTCAAAGACATATCAAACATTCTTAGGAATGGGAACATCATTAGAAGAATCTTCAGTAAATAATATAGCTAAAATGTCTAAAGAAAAGAGAACCGAATTCTTAACTAATCTTTTAGATCCTGAAAAAGGTGCTGGAATGAGCTTGTTAAGAGTTACTATAGGTACACCTGACTTTACTGCACAAGATTTCTACACTTATTATGATAAGGTAGAAGATCCAAGCAATCCAGATTGGTATAATACTACTGGTAAAGGATTCTCAATTCAAAAGGATATAGATTATAAAATCGTAGATACAATTAAAGAAGCATTAGCAATTAACCCAAATGTTAAATTATTTGCTTCTTCTTGGACTCCACCAGGATGGATGAAGCTTCCTACTTCAAATAGTAAGAGTTATGAAAATAATGATTTGCTTCTTAAAGGTGGAACATTAAATGATGACTATATAGATGACTTAGCTAAATACTATGTTAGATATATGGAGGAGTACGCTAAATTAGGAATTCCTATGTATGCAATGACTCTTCAAAATGAACCAGAGTTAGAAATTAACTATCCAAGTTGTAAAATGACATCAGAACAAGAAAGAAAGTTAGCTATAGATATTAAGGCAGAGGTTGCTAAAAGTAGTATTCTTAAGGCTAAAAATGTAGATCCAAAAGTCTGGGCATTTGATCATAACTTCAGTAGTTCAGTTAATTATGTTTCTCCAATATTAAATGATTCAGAAGGAAATGCTGCAGTTGATGGTGTTGCTTTCCATGATTATGGTGGAGAACCAACAGCAATGACTCAAGTTCATAACTTATTCCCAAGTAAATCAATGAACTTAACAGAAAGAGCAGTATGGGGAACAAAAGGTGCTGATAGAATAGCTCAATACTTTAGAAATTATGCTGAAAGTTATACTTCATGGGTTACTATGTTAGATAGTAATATAGCTCCAGAACAATGGACAGGTACTCCAGACCCAACCATGTTGGTTCAGGATGCTAATGACCGCGAAAATTACTGGGCTACTCCTGAATTCTACATTTCTGGTCAATTCTCTAAATTTATAAGACCAGGAGCTGTAAGGATTGATTCAAATTACGGTTCAGCAGATACTGTTACTAATGTAGCATTTAAAAATACAGATGGTTCAATTGTAATGGTTGTTATTAATCAAACTAATAAAGATCAAAAATTTAAGGCTTTAAGTGATGGAGTTCAAATAGGTGGTGTAGTACCTGCTAAAAACGTAGCAACCTATAAGTGGAATCCAGTTCAAAATATTTCAAAAGTTCCAAGTACAATTTTAGCTAAAAACTTTTCTGCAAAGAATAATGCTAATGTTGTAGAAGATGGTGCAGATGGCAGTCACGTTGGTGGAATGAGTACTGGTTCATGGTTAGATTATACAGTTGATGTTAATGAACCAGGATTATATAATGTGAAATTATTAGCTGCAAGTGGAACCTGGACTGATGGCAATGGCATTGAACAAAATCTAATAAAAGGAGTAAAAGTTACTCAAGGGGATGTAGTATTAGGTGAAACTAGCATTACTAATGCTGGATGGAATAACTATAAGGATAATAGTACAACAGTAAGATTTGAGAAAGCTGGAATTCAAAAAATTAGATTAAACATTACAGGTGCATTTGATCTTAGAACAATAAAATTTGAAAAGGTAAAGGAAATTCATAATTTACCTGGAAGAATTGAAGCAGAAGCATTTACTAATGCAAATGGTATTGTTGTTGAAAATAATGCTATTGGATATTTAGATAAAGATGATTTTGTTTCATACAAGGTAAATGTAGCTGAAGCTGGAGTGTATGATTTAAATATGTTAATTTCATCAGGGTCTGCTGATCCAGAGTTTGATGTTTATTCTAATGATACTAAGCTAGGCACTATTTCTTTAGCAAGTACAGGAGATTGGGCAAACTGGAAACTTACAAATGCAAGTATCAATCTTCCTGCTGGGGAACAAACATTGAAATTTGTTGTTAAACAAGGTTTTAACTTAGATTACTTTACAGTAGGTTCATCAATAAAACTTACAAGTACAGATATAACTGAAAATTCATTAAACGGAAAAGTGATCAATGTTGAATTATCAAATGGAACATTTGTAGATACATTAAATAATAATAATTGGGTGTTATCTAATCTTCCTGCAGGAGTGACTTATAATGTAGAGAGAATAGATGCAACTCATGCAAAAATAACTCTATCAGGTGAAAGAAAAGTTGATTTTGATTTAGATAAAACTGTTACAGTTGCAATGTCAGCTAAGGAATTGGTAGGGGGAGATGCTAAAACTTATAGTATAACTGATGATTTTGTAATAGTTGCAAATAATGATGCAGAAGAATTAAACACTAATGCTAATATAGCAATTAATACAAATGAATTTATAGTAACTCTAAATGGTGGTACTTTTGTTCAAGATAAAGTAAATACAATAACTTTATCTGGAGATATAATCACTAACGGAAATGTAAAATTAAGCTCAGTTGAGTATATTGATTCAACTCATGTTAAAGTTAATTTAACTGGTTGGAAAACTTATTATGAAGATTTAATTTTAACTGTTAATGTTCCAGCAGCTGCATATAGCGATTCTACAAGTAATACAGTATTAACTACAGATGTTACATGCGGAAAGAGTAATTCATTACCTACACCAAATGTTATAGGAGATACAGCAGTTACATTAACTGAAGCTAATGCATTCAGAACAAAAGGTTCTTTAACATCAAATGTAGTGTCTGGAAATAGAGTGGATTATTACTTGAATGTAGCTGAAGCAGGAGAATATACATTAACTTATACTGGAAAAAACAATGCTTCTATTGCTAATGCTATAAAAGTAAGTAAAGGTAGTGGAATTAACATTGCTGGTAATTTAGTAACTTATAACTTAGGAAACTTCTATAATTCTACAAATAGTTTTAAGGATACTATAACTTTAGAAGCAGGATTGCAAACATTAAGATTTGAAGCTGTAAATACAGGGTTCACTTTAAACTCAATTAAGATTGAGAAGAAGGCACAACCTCAAGTTATTAGTGGAACATTAGGAGATAAATCTAAAATTGTAGCAGATAGCTTCTATAAAGCATCAAATGATAAGGGATATGCAATTGAAACTAAGAACAATATAAAGAATATTGGATGTACTGTAGCAGGCACTTACTTAGATTACTCAGTAAATGTAGCTGAAGCAGGAAAGTATAAAGTAAACTTTAATTATGCAACAAATGTAAGTGGAGCTGTAGCAGTTCTACAAACAGGTGCAGGTAAAGAATTAGGAAGACTTCCATTAACTTCAACTGGAGATTGGGGTAATTTTGTTGATACAACAACACCTATATATGTAACTCTTGATAAAGGAGTACAAACTATTAGAGTTTATGTAGATGGTGATGGATACAACTACAGATCACTTACTTTCGAACCAGTAAAGGATAGCGGAGCACCAGAGTTAACTGGTAAGGATGGAGCAATTGAAAAAGGTTCAAATGCAGATTTATTAAAAGCATTATCAATTGTAGCTATTGACGATATGGATGGAGATATAACATCTAAAGTTGTAATAGATTCTAGTAAAGTTGATTTTAATACAGTTGGTGAATATGAAGTTAAAGCTTCAGTTACTGATGACTCAGGAAATAAAACTGAAAAGACATTTAAACTTACAATAAAAGAAGATGGAACTGCACCAGTTATAGAAGGTCATAATGCTATAATACCTGTAGGTTCTAAATTTGATCCAATAGCTGATTTAGGATTAAAAGTAACTGATAATAAAGATGGAAATATAACTACAAAAGCACAAATTACTCATGTTGTAGATACCTCAACTGATAACGTATTTAGGGTGAAAGTATCTGCTACAGATAAAGCAGGAAATAGTTCTGAAAGAATATTTATTGTAAGGGTAATCAGCCAAGGAGTAATAGATACTTCAGATGTTACATTAACTGTAGGTGATTCATTTGATCCTTTAACTGGAGTTAAGGCATATGATTTAAATGGGGAAGATATTACTTCAAAAATCATAATAGTTTCAAATGATGTAGATGCTTCAAAAGCAGGAACCTATAAGGTTGTATACAAGATAACAGATCGTGAAAATACAGTAATTACTAAAGAAAGAGTAGTAACTGTTAAGGATAAACCAGTTGATCCAGGTAATGGCGGTGGAAACAATCCAGGTAATGGAGGTAATCCAACACCAGGAGATAATGGATCTAATCCAACAACTTCAATTATTACAGATGAGAATGGAAATAAAGTAGTTGTTGTTACTAAGATAAATAACAAAGACGGAAAGAATATAATAGTAGTTCCAAATGGACAAAAAGGCTTATTTGTAGAAATATCAGATATAGATTCAATTAAGGATGGAACAGGAAGTCTAGAAATAAAAAATGATTCAGCAACTATCACATTACCATTTAGTGCAATTGACAAATCACTATTAACAACAGGTTCAAAAGTTGTATTAAACTTAACCTTAGAAGAGGGTTCAGATTTGACTAAGCATATTAAGGGTTTGAGTAGAGTATTTAACTTCAATCTATTTGTTGTAAATGGGGATAGGAAAGTACAAATTCATAACTTTGCAAAAGGGGAAGCAGAAGTTTCATTAAACTTAAGTGATTCAGAGGTTAAATCATTAAATATGAATAACATTGGAGTATTCTATTATAATGAAGCAACTGGAAAATTTGAATTAATGGATACTAGAGTAGATGGAAACAAAGTAATATTTAATACAAAACATTTCTCAAAATTCATAATCGCAGAAGTATCACAAAGTAGTAATGGAGTACTTCCTAAAACAGGATCAGATATTAACACCAATAACATTATATTCTTAGGAGTAATAATGCTGCTCTCTGGGGCTTTCTTGGTAACAAGAAGAAAGAAAGACCTAGAAGCGTAAGAAATAACAATGCAGAAACCAACTAGGTTTCTGCATTTTCTTTTAAATTAGATTAATATTAAATTCTTCTAAAACTTCTAAAATATCTGCTTCAGGCGCGGAATCAGTTAAAATTCCCTTAATGTCTTTAAATGTTGCAAATTTATAAGGACCGTCATAATAAAACTTGTTACTTTCCATAATTAAGTAGGTTTCTTTGCTTGCACTAATAATAGCTTTTTTAGTATTTCCATCTTCGATGTCAAAGGTTGTAATGTTGTTATCAAGAATATCAACCCCACAACTTCCGACAAAAGCTTTATCAAATCTATATTTATTTATAAACTCTATAGTTGAAGAACCAGTAAAGCCATCTAAAAATTTATTTAGTACACCACCAGTACAAACTACATTTATATTATTTTCTATTGATAAAGCATCAACAATATCAGTCATATTAGTAACTACAGTGACATGCTTATTAGAATTTGCTAAAAGCTTTGCTAAAAGTATATTTGTAGTTGAAATATCTAAAAATATGGTCTCTCTTTCTTTAATGAAGTTAAATGCTTTTTCAGCTATTTTCTCTTTAGCAGAAGTATTAATTTGCATTCTGTCATCAACTCTATCCATATCGGGAGTTTTTCTTTTTTGAATTGCACCTCCATAGGTCCTTTTTAGGAACCCATTATTTTCGAGAATTCTTAAATCCTTCCTAATGCAATCCTCAGTAACGCTAAATTTAACACTTAAATCCTTTACAGTAACTTTTCCATTACTATTTAATTCATTTATTATTTCTTGAACTCTTTCTTCTGCAAACATAAAAATCCCCTTGCCCATTATTATTTAATAAGTATATACATATTACTATATATTATTATATATTATTAATTGATAATAAACAATAATATAATTAATATTGGAAATAATATAAATAAAATCGGTAGGATTTAAACATTGATATTGACTTTAAATACTAAATTAGATACTATAATGATATAAAACAATAATAAACAATAAGAATTAATAATTTGTAATATCGATAAGGAGATGATGAATTGTTAACTTCAAGAATTGAAAAATTAAAAGAGGATTTATTTATAGAAAAGAGAAAAATATCATTAGAAAGAGCAACCCTATACACTGAAAGTTATAGGGAAACAGAAGGTGAACCATCAATAATAAGAAGAGCAAAGGCTTTAGAAAAAATATTACTAAACTCAAAGATAAAAATTAGTGATGGAGAATTAATTGTTGGGGGAAGAACAGTTGAACCAAGAGCTGGTGTGATTTCTCCAGAGATGTCCCCTTATTGGATATTAGAGGAATTAGATACATTTCCTACGAGACCTCAAGATAAATTTGAAATATCAGAGGAAGATAAAAAATATTTTAAAGAATTTCTTTATCCTTACTGGAAAGGAAAATCATTAAAAGATGATATTGATAAAATACTTCCAGAACATATTAAAGAGGCAGCTAGGACTAAGATAATTAGCTTAAATCAAACAGATAAAGGGCAAGGACACATCATACCACAGTATGATTTAGTATTAGAAAAAGGATTAGATTTTCTAATTGATGAAATTAAAAATAAAACGCAGGATTACCCCGAAAATGATTTTTATAAGGCATCATTAATTAGTTTGGAAGCATCAAAAGAATATATATTAAGATATGCTAAACTTGCAGAACAATTAGCAGCTGTAGAGAAAAATAATGAAAGAAAATTAGAACTACAAAAAATTGCTAAAGTATGTAACAACATCTCATCCAGAGGTGCTGAGGATTTTTATGAAGCAATTCAATTATTCTGGTTTTTAAATATAATTTTTCAGCATGAATCTAATGCAAGTTCAATTTCACCAGGTAGATTTGATCAATATATGTTTCCATATTTTAATAGATCTTTAAATATAGGAGAAGATAAGGATTTTTTAAAGGAATTATTAAGATGTTTATATATTAAATTTAATTCAATAGTTGCTGTTAGAAGCGAAGAAAGTGCAAGATTTTTTGGAGGTTTTCCAATTGGATATACAATTGTATTAAGTGGGCAAGATGAACAGGGAAAAGATGCAACAAATGAACTTTCCTATATAATGCTAGATATTTTAGGAGAAATCAGATTGCCTCAACCTAATATGAGTATAAGGGTTAGTGAAAAAAGTCCTAGAGAATTTTTGATAAAGGCTGCGGAAATAATTAGAATAGGAACAGGTATGCCTCAAGTATTTAATGATGAAGTAAATATCTTAGCTTATAGTAATAGAGGTGTAGAGTTAAAGGATGCAAGAGATTATGCTGTAGTTGGCTGTGTAGAGCTATCTATTCCTGGCAAAACCTATGGTCTTCATGATATAGCTTTATTTAACCTATTAAAGGTAATGGAAGTAACATTGAAAGAAAATAATGAGAAAGTTACCAGTTTTGAAGAATTAATGGATAAGATTAAAGAAAAGGTTTCAGAATATGTAGAGTATATGGTAAAAGGGTCAAATATAGTTGACTTAGGTCATAAAGAATTTGCCCCTACTCCGTTCCTTTCTAATTTTGTCCAAGGGACTATTGAAAGTGGAAAAGACATTACAGATGGGGGAGCAAAATATAATTTTTCTGGGGTACAAGGGATAGGAATTGCAAACTTAAGTGACTCACTATATGTAATTAAAAAAGTAGTATTTGAAGAAAAAGAATTTACCCTTCCACAACTTGTGAAAATTCTTGATGAAAATTATGAGAATAATGAAGTGCTTCGTCAAAGATTTATTAACAAATTCAGTAAGTATGGAAATGACAATACTGAGGTAGACGAATTAAGTTCAGATATTTTAACCCATTATTGTGATGAGGTTTCAAAATATAGAAATATAAGAGATGGTATATTCCAACCAGGGTCATATACAGTCTCAGCTCACATTCCATTAGGTGGAGCTGTTGGAGCAACTGCTGATGGAAGAAAAGCTGGTGACCAATTAGCTGATGGAGGTCTTTCACCAATGGTTGGAAGAGATAGATTAGGTCCAACGGCAAGCTTAAAGAGTGTAAGTAAGCTAGATAACTATTTAACTTCAAATGGCAGCTTGCTAAATGTTAAGTTTAGTCCTTCAACATTAGAAGGAAATAGTGGAATAATGAAGTTAGTTGGATATATGCAAGCATTTATGAGACTAAAAATACAACATATTCAATTTAATGTAGTTTCAGTTGACACACTTAAAGACGCTCAAAAGCATCCTGAAAAATATCAAAATCTTGTAGTTAGAGTTGCAGGATATAGTGCGATTTTTGTTGAGTTAGATAAGGCAATACAAGATGATATTATAAATAGAACAGAACATCAATTATAGGAAGTGATTAGTTGAAGAAGGGCTATATATTTAACATTCAAAAATATTGTCTTCATGATGGCGACGGTATAAGAACAGTTGTTTTTTTCAAAGGTTGTCCCTTATCTTGTCCATGGTGTTCTAACCCTGAATCTCAAAACTTTAATAGAGAAATAATAAGGAAGAATAGCTTGTGTATAAAATGCAGTTCTGATGATTGCTATAAATGTTCTAAAAATCCTGAAAGTTGTCCTACTGGAGCACTTGAATATGTAGGAAAAGAGTACACAATAGAAGAATTGCTTGAAATCATAAAAGAAGATATGGTTTTTTATGACTCAACAGAAGGAGGAGTAACTCTTTCAGGAGGAGAAGTACTCTCTCAAGGGGAATTTGCCTGTGCTTTACTTAAAAGGGTAAAAGAACTAGGGATAAATACAGCAATAGAGACCTCAGGTTCAGGAAACTTTGAGACGCTAAAGGCGTTAGCAGAATATACGGATACAATTCTATTTGATTTAAAGATAATGGATAATGATAAATCACAAAAAATAATAAAAGCAAATAGTGAAGTAATACAAAATAATTTAAAAGGACTTATAAATCTTGGACATAAAGTGATCCCAAGGATTCCACTTATTCCAGGATATACAATGGAAGAAGAAAATATAGAATCAATTAAAGAATTTATAGTCTCTATTGGAATTAAAGAGGTCCATCTGCTACCATTTCATCAATATGGTAGTTCGAAATATAAAGGAATAAATAAAAAATATGAGCTTAAAGACATAACGCCGCCAAAGTCAGAAGAAATAGATGAGGTGAGAAGTATATTTGAGAGCTCAGGAATAAAAGTAGTCATTGGTGGATAAATAAATTTTGGAGGATGAGAATATGATTTATATGTTAGACACTGCAGATGTTAATAAAATTAGAAGGGCTTATGATTTATATCCAATTAGCGGAGTAACAACTAACCCAACTATAATATCAAAGGAAAAATCAGAATTTATAAAGATACTAAAGGATATTAGAGCGGTAATTGGAGCAGATACTATGCTTCATGTTCAAGCATTAGGAATAAAGGCAGAGGATATTATAAAGGAAGCAGAATATTTAAACAAAACAATAGGCGGGAATTTATATATCAAAATTCCAGTAATTCCAGAAGGAATAAAAGCAATGAAATTACTTAAGCAAAGAGGAGTAAAAATTACTGCAACTGCAATCTTTACTGCAGATCAAGCATTAATGGCTGCTATGGCTGGTGCAGACTATGTAGCACCATATGTAAATAGAATAGATAATATTAGTGGGGATGGCGTAGGAGTTGTAGCAGAAATTAGAGAAATGTTTGATATTTATGGCTTAGATGCTAAAATCCTTGCAGCTTCTTTCAAAAATGTTCAACAAGTTCATAATGTTGCACTTGCAGGTGGTCATTCAGTAACTGTTAATCCAGAAATATTGGATGCACTATTAGCTCATCCATTAACTGATTGGAGTATAGATCAATTTATAAATGATTGGGGAACTGTTTACGGAAAAGATAAATTAGCTTCAGATGTAAAATAAAAATTAATCATAAATCCCTCGTTAAATATATTTAACGGGGGATTTGTTTTTCTGCTTGTAAAAGTATATATAAAACAGAAAAATAACAAAAAGTCAGCGTAATGTAGTTATTTTGGCAGAAAAAATGCAATAAAGATGTTTGTAAATCTTTTCTGTCATGGTAAAATAGTAAGTGTGAACGGGTAAATTCACAACTAAAATGAGTATATAAGTTATTATTAATATACTTAGTAGAGAGGATGGGTAAAAATGAAAAAAGTATTAGTATTGTGCAAAGAAACAGGTCAAGCAAGAGCTTTCAAAAAGGATGCAGAAAAGTATAGAGTGGACAATGCCTTACCTTTTGAATGGGTTTTTGCTGATGAAAAAGAATATGTTAATGTTTTAGATGGTATTGATATAGTTCTTATATCTCCTGAAATGATTCTAGTTCAAGCTAAGATAAAGGCTGATCTAGATAGTAAGGGTATTAAATATGTAGAGCTTAAACCAGCAGACTTTGGCTTAAGAAGATTAGATAAGATAGTTCCATTAATAGAACTATAAAATAAAAAGTGGACAAATTGTCCACTTTTTTTTATTAGCTTATTATGTTAAATATGACTAATGACTATTCCATATATAATAGGTACGATTATTCCAGGAAGCATATTAGCAACTTTTATCTTAGTTATTCCTAACATGTTTAAACCAAGTCCTAAAATTAATAAACTACCTACAGCACTCATTTCTGTTATTATACTAGTTGTTAATATCCCTTGAAGTAAACTAGAGCCAAGCACTATGATACCTTGATATATTAAAACACAAAAAGCAGATAGAAGAACACCAATACCTAAAGTAGATGACAATATTATTGAAGTAATACCATCTAAAATAGACTTAGTAAATAAGATATCATGTTTATGTGATAAACCACCTTCTAATGCCCCAACAATAGCCATGGCGCCAACACAGAATAATAAGCTTGCCGTAACAAAGCCTTGAGAGATGGAAACCCCTTCAGAGGATTTTTTACTTTTACTTTCAATAAAATTACCTAAAGCAACTAGCTTTCCATCAATATCAATAAGTTCCCCAATTAATGAACCAATTACTATGGATACAACAATTAATAGCATTTGTTCACTTTTAATTGCACCTGAAAACCCAATGTAAATAATACACAAAGCTATACCATTCATGATAGTATCCATAAATCTTTTAGGTAGTCCACCTTTAATAAACAGCCCTAATGAACCTCCAATTAATATGGCAATGAAATTAATAATTGTGCCTAACACTTAAGTAGCCCCCTTTTTATAATATCAGTACTATTATAGCATTGAATTTATAAGACACAAAATAAATAAGAAGTGTGAATAAATAAGCTTAATAAGTTTAATAATTATATATGAAAGAAAGTAGTGGAGGAAAGAATGGGAAAAATAGTTTTATTAATTTTAATCATTTTTATATTAAGGGTTTTGGACAAAAAATTAGGACAATTTAAAATAGAAAGAGAAGAATACTATAGAAGAGAAGATTTTTTTTGGGGATTTCCTGCGATAAAGGATTTGATGACGTGTAAGAAAGAGGATTTCTTTGAGAGTTGTGAAGAATTATTAACCAATTGTGGATATAATATATATTCCATTGAAGAAAAGAATAAGAAAGACATGAAGGTTTTGAAGTATGAGAAAAATAATCTAAAAGGCATAGCTACATTTGTATACTACAAGTATGATGAAGATATCTTAGATGAGACGGTTTTACAAGAAGTTAAATTAGAAGATATGCAAGAAATTCTAGGAATAATGATAAGTAAAAATATTAATAGAGCAACAGTAATAACTCAAGGGAAGTTCTCAAAAGGTATAGTAGAGTACATAGAAGAATTACCAAGTAGCATAAGTGTTGACTTGATTGATGGATATGATTTTTGTGAGAGAAGAAGAGAAGTATGGGGTTAAAGCACTGTTTAAATATATACTGTAATAAATAGTTTAAGAGGAGAGAATATGATTAGTAATTTTTTATCTTTAGTATATGGATTTTTGCTTATTATAGTAACAATAAAGTTTTTGATTTTTATGGATAAAGTATTATCCCTTATTAGATATTTAAGATATAAAGAGGATAGATTATGTAGACTAAAAAATAAGGTCCTTACTTTAAAGGATATAGAAAGACTATCTGATTATGAATATACTAGATATTGTTTAAATTATTTGCAAAAAATAAACTATAATAATATGCAATTTAAGGAGAAAGAAAATAAATTAATAATTGGAAAGGATAAAGAGAAAAACGTGCTCGTTTATTGTAATAAGAGTGCTATAGACAGGGATGAATTTTTAAGTTTTCTTGGAATTTTAGTAAAGAGCAGTGTTTACAATGGTGTAATTGTTAGTCCTAAGGATGTAAATGAAGATATTGATAAACTACTTAAAGAAACCAAAAAAAGAGTAAGTGTTGATTTTATTAATACAGAAAAAATATTAAACATAAGTTTTTCATAACAATAATTAAATATTGCTTAAGCTTTACTTATATCATACCAATAAGACTTTCTTTACAAAAACTAATAGACTATAATATATATATAGCGTTTTTTATAGGAAACTTAACTTAAAACCCTATAAATGAATATGGGAGGAAAAGCTTATGGATGATAGAATAATAGATTTTAATGAATTGAAAAATAAGGCTAGGGATAAAGATGTAGATAAATTTGAGTCGTATATTTATGAATTATACTATTCATTATCACAAGGTCAGTTATCCATGGCAGAAATGATGACTAAGATAAATAAATATATGCAAGAAAATAATATTTCCCAAGAAAAGTTTATGAATATACAAAAAGAAATGATGAAAAGATATGGCGTGGATATGAATAATATAGAAGGCCAAATTAAAAATATGGGTATAGATTTAAATGCATATGGGTTAGGTTCTAACTATGAGGAATTAAGAAAAACTATAGGATTCCAAGAGAAGTATAAAGGTAGATTAAATGTTAGTAATATAACTAAGTATTCAATAGAAAATGCAAAGAATAAAATACAAATTATATTAGATAAAGAAAATATAATGATTTTAAGTAGTGGAAAAATAGACTTAACAGATAATGAGTTAAATGAATTTTTAGTTTCTTATAAAAAAGTAATAGATGACAAACAGCTAAATATAGATCTTTGTGAAAATGTAAGTGAATATAAGTATTAATGATATAAGGAAGTAGATAGGGTTTTTTATAGGAAACTTAATTTATTCTTGTTTGAGTTCATGCATGAATAAGTTATTAGTTGAACTTAAAACCCTATAATTTATATTTCACTAGTATATTAGCAATTAAATAGGTATAATGTATTAATATGAAAACTCATTTTTGTGGGTTTTCAATTTTTTATTCTTTAAGAGTTTATAATATTTTAAGGTTTTGGATAACATTATAAGTTTGAATTATAATCTAAGGATTTACTAGACTCCCTTAAAGAATAAAAAAAGAATTAGTCGCCTGCCAATTTTTCCTCACATGCGTTTGGAAAGGCAGATGCGAGTAAAAAATCGACGGCTCATAATCGCCTTGACGATTTTTTAATAAAGGAGGGATAGGATGATTAGAGATTTTATAAAATATTATAAACCACATAAAAAACTTTTTATAATGGACTTATTCTGCGCATTTTTAGCAGCAATTTGTGATTTGTTTTACCCAATGATCACAAGAGGAATTATTAATGATTATGTTCCAAATAAAAATTTAAGGCTTTTAGTAACCTGGAGCATTGCTTTATTATTCATTTATATACTTAAGTTAGGCCTTAATTACTTTGTTGAATACTGGGGGCATGTAGTTGGAGTAAGAATGCAGGGTGATATGAGAAGAGATATCTTTAAGCATCTTCAGAAGCTGCCATTTAAATATTTTGATGATAATAAAACAGGTGTAATTATGTCTAGAATAATTAATGATCTAATGGATATATCTGAGCTTGCACATCATGGCCCAGAAGATCTATTTT
The DNA here is from genome assembly GCF_028728205.1 of Clostridium sp. 'White wine YQ'. Lineage (NCBI taxonomy): Bacteria > Bacillati > Bacillota > Clostridia > Eubacteriales > Clostridiaceae > Clostridium > Clostridium sp. 'White wine YQ'. Next base: position 71,019 of record NZ_JAQYUU010000007.1, on the reverse strand, counting down.
TATCGATAATAATGTTAATAGGGTCATTTGTTATTTTGTGTACTATAAACGTTAAGTTAACATTAATTACTTTTGCATTTATACCATTTTTATTGATATTTGCTATTAAGAAAAGAATGAAGATGGCAAATGCATTTAAGGAAACTAGAGTAAAGATTGGTGAAGTTAATGCCTCTTTAGAAAATTCTGTTTCAGGAATTAGGGTTTCTAGAGCATTTACTAATAGAGCTTATGAAATTGAGAAATTTGAAGAGGGCAATAATGACTTTAAAAGAGCAAGAGAATTTGCATATAAAGCGATGGCAGAGTTTTTTTCTGGAATGAATTTTATCGTTGACTTTCTTAATCTAACTGTTCTATCGCTTGGTGGATTCTTTACTTTCAAGGGATATATTTCAGTGGGAGATTATGTTGCATATTTACTTTATATAAAAATGTTTATGGATCCAATTAAGAGATTAATTAATTTTGTTGAGCAATTACAGTCTGGAATGACTGGTTTTGAGAGATTTAAAGAAATAATGGAAGTTCCAGAAGAGGAAGACGTAGATAATGCCATAGAAATTAAAGATGTAAAAGGGCAAATAAGATTCGATAATGTAAGTTTTAAATATGATGACGAAGAAACTCATGTTTTAAAAGAATTATCACTTAGTATTAATCAGGGACAAACTGTTGCATTAGTTGGACCATCAGGTGGAGGAAAAACAACTCTATGTCACTTGGTACCTAGATTTTATGAAGTTGATGAGGGTGATATATTTATTGACAATATTAATATAAAGGATATTAATAGAGACTCCTTAAGAAAGAATATTGGATTAGTTCAGCAAGATGTATTTTTATTTACTGGAACCATATATGAAAACATTCTATATGGAAATCCTGATGCAAGTGAAGAAGAAGTAATTGAAGCAGCTAAAAGAGCAAATATACATGATTTTATAATGAGCTTGCCAGATGGGTATAATACTTATATTGGAGAAAAGGGATTAAAATTATCTGGTGGACAAAAGCAAAGAATGTCAATAGCAAGAGTGTTCTTAAAAAATCCAAAAATATTAATTTTGGATGAAGCAACTTCTGCACTTGATAATACTACAGAACTTATAATACAAAAATCTTTAGAAGAACTAGCAAAAGGAAGGACAACTCTTATAGTAGCCCATAGATTATCAACTATAAAAAATGCAGATGAGATTGTTGTATTAACTGCTGAAGGTATAGCAGAAAAAGGAAATCATCAAGAACTTTTATCTAAGAATGGAATATATACATCCTTATATAGTGCATCACTAAAATAAAAAAGAGTATTTGATTAATTTAAAACTAGGTAAAGGAACTCAAAAATTCTTTTATCTAGTTTTTATTTTTTATTTATATAAAGAAATATTGACAATTTATATGAAAAATGAATATAATATAAGAAAACGTATGAACAATTATTCATATATTCAGAGGTGTAATTATGAAGGATTTAAATAAAATTGAAAGCTGTAACTGCAATATTATTCATGAAGATATAGTAAATAAGGTTAAAGACACCATTCCGGAAGAGGAAACTCTCTATGACTTAGCTGAATTATTTAAGGTTTTTGGGGATTCTACAAGAATAAAGATTTTATGTGTTTTATTTGAAAGTGAGATGTGCGTTTGTGATATGGCAGCACTTCTTGGAATGACTCAATCAGCTATATCACATCAATTAAGAGTTTTAAAATCAGCTAGGTTAGTTAAGTTTAGAAAGGAAGGAAAAGTAGTTTATTATTCCCTAGATGATGAACATGTTAAAGGTATATTTAATCAAGGGTTAAGACATATAACAGAAAGGTAGGGGAAAATAATATGAAAGAGATAAAATTATTATTAGAAGGGTTAGATTGTGCTAATTGTGCTGCAAAAATAGAAAGTAGAGTTAATGCATTAGAAGAAGTAGAGGAAGCTTCATTAAACTTTTCATCTAATACCTTAGCTATATCCCCAAAAGAAGCAACAAATTTAGATTTGATTAAAAATAAGGTTGAAGAAATTGTAATAAAATTAGAACCTCATGTTAAAGTAAAGGAGGTTCTATCATCAGATAAAGCAGTAAGAAGTAATATTCAAATTAACAAAACAGAAGAAGAACACAAAGAAGAACATCATGATCATGAACATACTCATGAACACAATCATGAGCATTCTCATGAAGGATTTGACTCTAAGGAATTAATAAAGTTAGTTATAGGAATAATTTTTTATGGAATAGGATTCTTTTTTAAAGGGATACCTTACGTAGAAGTGGTTGCATTTGGTATTAGTTATGTAATTGTAGGGGGAGAAGTTCTAATTACAGCATTAAAAAATATTAGAAATGGTGAAGTTTTTGATGAAAACTTCCTTATGACTATAGCAACAATAGGTGCATTTGCGATAGGTGAATATCCAGAAGGTGCTGCAGTAATGATTTTCTATGGAATAGGAGAAATGTTCCAAGGGTATGCAGTAAATAAATCTAGGAAATCTATTGGTCAATTAATGGATATAAGACCTGATTATGCAAATAAGATGGTAAATGAAAGAGAAGTTAAAGTTTCGCCAGAAGAAGTAGCAATTGGTGATATTATAATAGTTAAACCTGGTGAAAAAGTGCCTTTAGACGGGAAAGTAGTAAATGGAGAAGCTATGATGGATACATCTGCATTAACAGGAGAATCACTTCCACGTAAGGTAAGCGTAGGAAATGAAGTCCTTTCTGGTTCAATAAATAAAAATTCACCAATTAAGATTGAAGTTACAAAAACTTTTGGAGAATCAACTGTATCTAAGATTTTAGAATTGGTTGAGAATGCAGGAAACAAAAAAGCTAAAACAGAAAAATTTATTACTAAGTTTGCAAGATACTATACACCTGCTGTAGTTTTTTCAGCTCTAGCATTGGCAGTAATTCCTCCAGTTATAGGATTAGGGTCATTTAGTCAGTGGATATATAGAGCTCTAATATTCCTTGTTGTTTCTTGTCCTTGTGCATTAGTTATATCAATACCTCTTGCTTTCTTTGGAGGTATAGGGGCAGCTTCTAAACATGGAATATTAATAAAAGGCGGAAACTATTTAGAAGCATTAAAGTCAGTAGATACAGTTATCTTTGATAAAACAGGAACATTAACCAAAGGGGTATTTAGTGTTACTAAAATTTATTCAACAAATGAATATACAAACGAGGAAATATTGGAATGTGCTGCTTATGCAGAAAGCTATTCAAATCATCCAATAGCTGAATCTATAAAGAATGCTTTTAATGGATCATTGGATAATGCATTGATTTCAGATTATAAAGAGATAGCTGGAAAAGGGATAAGTGTAGTAGTAAGAGGAAAAAAGATTATTGCTGGAAATGAAAAATTAATGGTTGAAAATAACATTGTGGTTGAGGATATTAAACATGAAGGAACACTAGTATATATTGCACTAGAAGGAGAATATATTGGTGCTATTGTAATATCAGATGAAATTAAAAAGGATTCTGATGAAGCAATTAAAATGTTAAAATCATTAGGGATAAAAGAGACAGTTATGCTTACAGGAGATAATAAAGCTACTGCCGAAGCTGTTAATGAAAAACTAAATCTTGATAAGGTATATTCAGAACTTCTTCCACAAGATAAGGTTGAGAAGGTTGAAGAAATATTAAGTAATAAGAATGATGACACTAAAGTAATATTTGTTGGGGATGGAATAAATGATGCTCCTGTACTTGCAAGGGCTGATATTGGAATAGCAATGGGAGGGGTAGGTTCAGATGCGGCAATTGAGGCAGCTGACATTGTTATTATGACAGATGAGCCATCTAAAATAGCTAAGGCAATAAGTATTTCTAAAACAACATCATTAATAGTTAAACAAAATATTATTTTCGCATTAGGGATTAAAGCGTTAGTTTTAATATTAGCAGTAATAGGATTAGGTACAATGTGGGAAGGCGTTTTTGCAGATGTTGGAGTTGCTCTTTTAGCTGTACTGAATTCTATGAGGATATTAAGAAAAAATAAAGTTTCATAATACGATATATATTGACAAAAATCGATATTTTAAATATAATCTATTTCGATAGTAAACTTTCAGGCAAAAGGGAATAGCTACAGGCATAAGCCTGGTACAAAATTTTCAATAAGTTTTGTATTATAAGGACTTATATATGGCTGAATTTCAGTATATATAAGTCCTATTTTTTTATACATTAATATTAAAAAAGAAACTCAAAAAATATGAGTTTCTCTTGTATTTATAGTTATTTAATTTAATTTGTAGCAGCTGGTGGAGTATATACTCTTTTGGCAAGTTCATCATCTAATAGATATAGGGCAGCGGGATTATCTTTAGCTCTTTTTAGTTTTTTCAAAATGGTATCAAAAGTATTTTCTTCCTCAACTTGTTCATCAATAAACCATTTTAATAAACTTAAAGTAGCATGTTCTCTTTCTTCTGTAGCTATATCTGCAAGGTTATATATCTTCTTTGTTACTATTTGTTCATGTTCAAAAGCAGTTTCAAAGACATGAGCTACGCTTTCAAAGGTTATAGTTGGTTGATCGATTTTTTCTAATATTATTTCACCATTTTTTTGTTGTATGTAATCAAAAAATTTCATGGCATGAAAAAGTTCTTCTTGAGCTTGAACTCTAAAGAAGTTTGAGAAACCTGGTAAATCGATGGATTCACAATAGGCAGCCATAGAAAGATATGAATAAGATGAGTAAAATTCATAATTAACTTGATGATTTAATGCATCTAATAGTTTAGTACTAAACATAATTACACCTCCAAATATCTTTTTACATATTATACCTCTTTATAATAGGTATATCAACAAAATATATGGCGAAAAAACTTATAAATAGTAGTAAATTAAGTTCATTAAATATTTTATTCTTAATAAGAAGTGTTATATAATAATATCGTGGCAAAATTTATTGCCAATAAAACCCATTATGCATCTAATTTAATGGGTTTTATATTCCTATTAGCATATAGATAAAAAGTGAATTTTATGTTAAAATATTTAAGTTAGGTTGTTTTTATAATTTACATATTTTAAGCTATACTACTTCCATACATAAATTTAATTAAAAGCTTAGTTATTCTAAGTTTTTACACAGTAAAATATAAATTTAATTATGAAGATTGGTATATCAAATTTGTATTTAACTTTCAATATAGAGTTTAATGAAAGAGGTGCAGACATGGAGAAAAAGAAAAATATATCAATGGCAGTTATAAAAAGACTTCCTAAATACCATAGATATTTAGGAGAACTTTTAAAGAATGATGTAGATAGAATAAGTTCAAAAGAACTAAGTGAGAAAATAGGATTTACTGCTTCACAAATAAGACAGGATTTAAACTGCTTTGGAGACTTTGGACAACAAGGCTATGGCTACAATGTAAGAGAACTTCATTCTCAAATAAGTTCTATATTAGGATTAAATAAAAAATATAATACTATAATAGTTGGTGCTGGTAATATTGGTCAGGCAATAGCTAATTATAGATTTGATAAAGCTGGATTTAATCTAGTTGGGATTTTTGATGCTAATCCTAAACTTATTGGGATAAGAATAAGGGATATTGAGATTCAAGATATTGATGACTTACAAAGTTTCTTGAAAAATAACCACGTTGACATAGGAGTTATTTGTGTTCCGAAATTAAATGCTCAAAAGGTTTGCGATGAATTAGTTCAAGGTGGAGTAAAAGGGATTTGGAACTTTGCTCCAGTGGATTTAAATGTACCTGAAGGCATGACGGTAGAAAATGTTCATTTAAGTGAAAGTGTTATGACCCTAGTTTATTTATTAAACCAAAAGGAAGAGTAGAATATTAGAATAACTCTAATACATAGGGACGTTTTGTTTGTTAGCGCAAACAAAACGTCCCTATGTTTTTATTATTTATAAATAAATCCCTAAATTTGAACCCTATTTCATTAAAATGGATACTCATACGTAAATGGTAAAATATGTATAATTATTATGTAGATATCATCAAAATACATGAGAAAGGGGAATGTTTATGAGATATTTAAAAATAAGAAAAATGTTATCAGTTATTGTAGCAGCATTCTTATTACTTGGATTATTTCCATCTTCAATAGTCAAAGTAAAGGCTATAAATGAAAAAATATGGTTTCAAAATTTCGAGGGTAAGGATGCAGATAAATCTTTTATAACTTCAAATAATGTATTAGCGTCCATAACAGATGCAGATAAGTACGACGGACAAAAAAGTCTTAAGTATCAAGTGAAATATAGCGGAGATCCAAGTGTTTCGAGTGGAAGTATAGTTCTTAATAGTATGGATGGACCTATTAATACAACGGGTATGGAATATTTAATTATGTATATTAAAGATACTCAAGGATCAAATACGCTTAAAGCTTCATTAACTGATTCAAAAGGTTTTGAATCAGAATTTAATTGGAGATCAGTAAGTACAGTTAAAAATCAGTGGATAAAATATTATATACCTATGAGTGATTTTTCAGGTATAGACAAGACTTCAATTACACAAATACGTATTGGAGAGTGGAATGCAGGAACTTATTATATCGATGGAGTTTTCTTTGATGTAAGCTTAAATGGAGATTTACCATCATTAGTTCCAGAGGTACCAACTGCTAATCCTGTTTCTGGAAAGTATAATTCTGAAAGAAAAGTTGAGCTAAGCACAGTTAGTAAAAATGCAGATATATATTACAGTATTGATGGAACAGAACCTAATATGGATTCGTCACTTTATGTTAGTCCAATTACAGTGAATAAAGACACAACAATTAAAGCATTTGCCATAAAGCAGGGAAATAAAAGTGCAACTGAAACATTTAAGTATACAATTGACAGTGCAGTTCCAGAGAATGTCGTAGCCTCACCCGAAGTAAATAAATATAGTAATCCAATAGATATAACACTTTCAAGTAGTACTAGTAGTTCCGAAATATTCTACACTATAGATGGAAGTGAACCTACTCAGCATTCAACTAAATATGAAAAACCAATTCATATTGATAAAACTACTACTATTAAAGCTTTAGCAGTTAAAAACGGAGTAGAAGGAAATGTAGTGACATTCAAGTATCAGTTCCCTGAGGTTCCAACGACACCAAGTCCAGATGTAGCCCCTGGGAAATATTTATCAAATCAAAGAGTAAGGCTATTATCTGATAGTGATGCTAACATTTACTATACGTTGGATGGAACAACGCCCACAAGTGCATCCACTAAATATACACAAAATATATTAATTGATAAACATACGACAATTAAAGCCCTAGCTGAAAGGGATGGATTATATAGTAATGTCGTAACTCTAGAATATTCAATTGTACCTTATTCACCAACTGCAGATAAAGTGCCAGGAACTTATGATGATTCTGCTGTAGTTGAATTAAGATGCGCTACTGATAAGGTCATAATATATTATACTTTAGATGGAAGTACACCAAGCATAAATTCTACACGTTATACTAATCCTTTGCTAATAACTAAAAATCAAACAATTAAAGCAGTAGCATATGATGCTGTAAAAGATGGAATTAGTGATGTAGGCGAATTTAACTATGTTATAAATAAAACAGGTAAATTAGTAAATCCAACTTCCTTACCTGCATCAGGAGTTTATTCAAGAACTCAGAAAGTAGAATTAAATACAACAACAGAAGGAGCCGAAATTTATTATACCCTTGATGGAAGTGTACCAACTACAAGTTCTAATAAATATACTTCTCCAATTACAGTTTCTAAAAATACTGTGATTAAATCAATCTCAGTAAAAGATAATAGAAAAAGTGATGTTACAATAAGTGATTATACCATTGATAAGACACCAACTCCGTTTTTAAAGGCAGATGGAAAGGTATTGCGTAAGGATTATGGATCAGGAGATGCAGTTACTTTACATGGCACAAATGCAGGTTCATGGCTAGTAATGGAAGGGTGGATGAGCCCTACTAATTCACCTGATCAAAAAACAACCATTGAAACCTTAACAAATCGTTTTGGGGAAGAGAAGGCATGGGAACTAATTAATCTATATCAAGATAATTGGTGGAAAGAAATAGATTTTGATAATGTTAAAAAGGAAGGTATGAATGTAATAAGATTACCATTTTCTTATTTCGAAATGCTTAACAATGATGGAACATTAAAGGAAAGTGCATTCAAAAGAATGGATTGGTTTATTGAAGAAAGTTCAAAGAGAGGACTTTATGTAATATTAGATATGCATGGAGCACCTGGTTCTCAAAATGGTAAAGATCATTCAGGTGATATTACTAAGCCAGATAAAGGAGATTTATTTGGAAATGAAGAAAATATTAAGAAAACTGAATTCTTGTGGAGTAAGATAGCTGAAAGATATAGGGATAATCCTTGGGTAGCTGCATATGATTTATTAAATGAACCAGGTGGTGCTGTGGGAACTGTTCAATTCGAGCTATATGATAGATTATATAAAGCAGTAAGAGCACAGGATAAAAATCATGTGATCTCAATAGAAGCAATATGGGAGCCATATCATTTACCAAATCCAAAGATATATGGATGGGAAAATGTGCTTTATCAATATCATTTTTATGGATGGTCAAACACAGGGGATTCTGTTGCACAAAGTAATTTTACTGATTCTAAAGTTCCAATGGTTAATGAACTTACTAATTATAACGTTCCACTATTAGTTGGAGAATTTACATTGTTTAACAACCTACAAAGCTGGGAATACGCCCTTAAGACATATGAAGAACAGGGATGGAACTATACAACATGGTGTTATAAGGTGACAGGTAGTGGAAGTAGCTGGGGACTTTACACAGGAGATCCTGAAAAAGTTGATATTTATAATGATACAGAAGAGGCAATAAGAAATAAGTGGTCAAAAGTAGGAACAGATACTTCATTTAAACGTAATGACTATTATGCAGATACAATTAGAGCATTTTCAAACCCAGCTTCAAGAAATACTGATAAAAAAATAAATATAGCTGATTTTGAAAGTAATGATGTTACCTTTGAGGCAGGTAGTGGAGCAATAGCAAGTATAGATAAGGAAAATAAAATAGGTAAAGCCTCAGTAAAACTTGTGATTACAGGAAATGAAAAACCAGACGGCACAAAACAATATGTAAGTATTAAACCTTCAAAAGTATTAGATTTAACTGATGATGCGAGTGGATTCCCTAACTATTTAGTATTTGATGTTTATAATGGAACTGGTACTAATAGAAGTGTATATGTAACTTTGGTGGATAAGAATGGAAAGATGATAACAGTACAAACCCAAACTAGCACACCTTCTTTAAAAGGAGCATGGTCTAAAGTTACATTGCGATTAAGTGATGCTAGTGGAGATATTGACAAATCACAAATAGTAGAGATACGGCTTGCAATGAGATATGCAGGAACTTATAATTTTGACAATATCCTAGTGGCAAAATCCTTTAGCAGTAATGTAGAATATGAAAGTAGGATTGTTACAAATAAAGCAGAACTTACAGAAGTTTTAGAGAAGGCTAAAAACATTGATAAAACAAAATATACAGAGGCAAGTGTAATTGCATTAGAGAAGTCTGTACAAAGTGCAAGTGTAATATATGAAGATAAAGCAGCATCTCAAACAGAAGTTAATGAAGCAACAGATTTAGTGAGTAATGCTATTGAAAGTTTAAAATTGCTTCCTGATAAATCTAAACTTATAGAAGCTATAAATGAGGCGGGTAAAATAGATGAAAGCAAATATACAAAAGAAAGTATAGAAGCACTTATAAAAGCTGTAAAAAGTGCAAATGAATTACTAGGCGATAAAAATACAACTCAAGAAGATGTTGATAATGTAATTAAGAGTGTTAGAGAAGCTCTAAGTAAATTGGTATTAGTTAATGGAAATAATAATCCTGACCCCACTAACCCAAGCAATACTAATAACCCAAGTAATACGGACAATACTGGCGCTTCAACTGATAATCTTCCTAAGACAGGGTCTGAAGTTGGGACAAGTGCCTTACTAATTATGGGGGCTTTGGCTATAATTACAGGTGAGGCTTTAAGGAGAAGAAATGCAGTAAAAAGATAGAGTAGAAGAACTTATGAAATCCTAATATTGATATTGGACTTCTAAATAAGATGAAGATTAGTCATTGATATATATAAGAGAATGATTAATAGATTAAGGTTTCACAATATAATATTAAATTATAGTGAAATATACCATAAAAATATTGCAAAGAATTTAACAATCTATTATAATCGTAAGTGGAGTTACAAACTTCACTTATTTTTTTGGCTGTAATTGTTATATTATTAACAAAGATTTAAAAAATATTCATGAAATTACAAAGAAAATTAATTAGATTTTAAAAAATATGTCAAAAAAAGAGTTAAACTTGTAGGTTGATTTTAAGGAGGATTGCCACCATGGAATTAAAAAATGTCACTCTTGAAAAAAAAGAGAAGGTTGCTATTGTAACAATTAACAGACCTAAAGCTTTAAATGCATTAAATTCAGAAACATTAAAGGATTTAGATACTGTTATAGCAGAATTAGAAAAAGACAAAGACCTATACGCAGTAATATTAACTGGATCAGGAGACAAATCATTTGTAGCTGGTGCTGACATAGCTGAAATGAAGGACTTAACAGAAGAACAAGGAAAAGAATTCGGTATTTTAGGAAACAATGTTTTCAGAAGACTAGAGAATTTGGATAAGCCAGTAATAGCTGCTATATCAGGATTTGCCTTAGGTGGCGGATGTGAATTAGCTATGGCATGTGATATTAGAATTGCATCAGAAAAAGCTAAATTTGCTCAACCAGAAGTTGGTTTAGGAATTACTCCAGGCTTTGGAGGTACTCAAAGATTACCTAGAATAGTTGGACTTGGAAAAGCTAAAGAATTAATATATACAGGAGACATTATTAAGGCTGATGAAGCTTTAAGAATAGGTCTAGTAAATAAAGTAGTTCCACTAGAAAATCTTATGGAAGAAGCTTTAACACTTGCTAATAAAATAGCTGAAAATGCTCCTATAGCTGTTAAGCTATGTAAGGATGCTATAAATAGAGGAACACAAGTTGATATGGATCAAGCAATATTAGTTGAAGCAGAAGACTTTGGAAAATGTTTCTCAACTGAAGACCAAAAAGAAGGAATGGGCGCTTTCATTGAAAGAAGAGCTAAGAACTTCCAAAATAAATAATTAGGGGATTAATAAGGAGGTAAAATAATGGATTTTGCATTAACAAAGGAACAACAATTAGTAAGACAAATGGTAAGAGAATTTGCATTAAACGAAGTAAAGCCTATAGCAGGGGAAATTGATGAAACTGAAGAATTTCCAATGGAAAATGTAAAGAAAATGGCTAAATTAGGAATGTTAGGTATTCCTTTTAAGAAAGAATACGGCGGAGCTGGTGGAGATACAGTATCTTACATCATGACTGTTGAAGAATTATCAAAAGTATGCGGAACTCATGGAGTTATAGTTTCAGCTCACACATCTTTATGTGCATCAGTAGTTGATCAATTTGGTACTCCAGCTCAAAAAGAAAAATATCTTCCACCATTAGCTAAAGGTGAAAAGATAGGTGCATTTGGTTTAACTGAACCAGGAGCAGGAACAGATGCAGCAGGACAACAAACTGTAGCTGTATTAGATGGAGATAACTATATATTAAACGGTTCTAAAATATTCATAACAAATGGTGGAGTTGCTGAAACTTTCATAATATTTGCTATGACAGATAGAAGTAAAGGAACTAAAGGAATATCAGCTTTCATAGTTGAAAAAGACTTCCCAGGTTTCTCAATTGGAAAACTTGAAAACAAAATGGGTATTAGAGCATCTTCAACTACAGAATTAATAATGGAAAACTGTATAGTTCCAAAAGAAAACTTATTAGGAGCTGAAGGAAAAGGCTTTGGTATAGCAATGAAAACTCTTGATGGAGGAAGAATTGGTATAGCTGCACAAGCTTTAGGATTAGCTCAAGGAGCTTTAGATGAAGCAATTGCTTACATGAAAGAAAGAAAACAATTCGGAAGACCAATAGCTGCATTCCAAGGATTACAATGGTATATAGCTGAAATGGACGTTAAAGTACAAGCAGCTAGACAATTAGTTTATAAAGCAGCATGGACTAAAGATCAAGGACTTCCATACACTTTAGAAGCTGCTAGAGCAAAATTATTTGCTGCTGATGTAGCTATGGAAGTTACTACTAAAGCTGTACAAATCTTTGGTGGATACGGATATACTAAAGAATATCCAGTAGAAAGACTAATGAGAGACGCTAAGATAACTGAAATTTATGAAGGTACTTCAGAAGTTCAAAAAATGGTTATCTCAGGAAGTCTTTTAAAGTAATTTAGGGAGGGCTAATTAATATGAAAATAGTAGTTTGTTTAAAGCAAGTTCCAGATACAACAGCTGTAAGAATAGATCCAAAGACAGGAACACTTATAAGAGATGGAGTTCCTTCAATCATAAATCCAGAGGATAAACATGCATTAGAAGAAGCATTAGTATTAAAAGAAAACTTAGGAGCAACAGTTACTATAGTAAGTATGGGACCTCCACAAGCTAAAGATGCTTTAAGAGAAGCTTTAAGTATGGGAGCTGATGAAGCAATACTTATAACTGATAGAGCATTTGCAGGAGCTGATACATTAGCAACTTCAAAAGCAATAGCAGGAGCAATAAAAAAATTAGAATATGATATAATATTTGCTGGAAGACAAGCAATAGATGGAGATACTGCTCAAGTAGGACCAGAAATTGCTGAACACTTAGACATTCCTCAAGTAACATATGTTCAAGATGTTAAAGTTGAAGGAGATAAACTAGTAATAAACAGAGCATTAGAAGATGGATATGAACTAGTTGAAGTTAAAGCTCCAGTATTATTAACTGCAATAAAAGAATTAAACAACCCAAGATATATGAACGTTAGAAACATCTTTGATACAAAGGATGCAGAAATTAAAATATGGTCAGCTGACGATATAGATGTAGATAAAGCTGAGCTTGGTTTAAAAGGATCTCCAACCAAGGTTAAGAAGTCTATGACAAAAGAAACTAAGGGAGCTGGAGAAGTAATTGATAAGCCAGCAAAAGAAGCAGCAAGTTACGTAATATCTAAGTTAAAAGAAAAACACTACATCTAATATTAGGAGGTAAAGATAATGAGTAATATAGCAGATTACAAAGGCGTTTGGGTTTTTGCTGAACAAAGAGAAGGAGAACTTCAAAAAGTTTCTCTTGAATTATTAGGAGAAGGAAGAAAAATTGCAGATAAACTTGGAGTAGAGCTTACTGCATTATTAATCGGAAGCAACGTTTCAGGATTAGCTGAAGAACTAGGAACTCATGGAGCTGATAGAGTTTTAGTTGCTGAAGATGCATTATTAGAGCATTACACAACTGATGGATATACAAAAGTTATTTGTGACTTAGCTAATGAAAGAAAGCCAGAAATATTATTCATAGGAGCTACTTTCATAGGAAGAGACTTAGGTCCAAGAGTTGCAGCTAGACTTACAACAGGATTAACTGCTGACTGTACTTCTTTAGATATAGATGCAGAAGGTAAATTCCTTTTAGCTACAAGACCAGCATTTGGTGGTAACTTAATGGCTACAATAGCTTGTCAAGATCACAGACCACAAATGGCTACTGTTAGACCAGGAGTTTTCTCAAAGATCGAAACAGCTGGAAACAAAGCTGAAATAGAAAAAGTTGAAGTTAAATTAACTGAAGCTGATGTTAGAACTAAAGTAGTTAAAATAGTAAAAGAAAAGAAAGATATAGTTGATATAAGTGAAGCTGAATTCATCGTAGCAGGTGGTAGAGGAGTAGGAAGTGAAGAAAACTTCAAACTTCTTCAAGAATTAGCTGAAGCTTTAGATGGAACAGTTGCAGCTTCAAGAGCAGCAATAGAAAAAGGATGGATTGATAAGGACCTTCAAGTAGGTCAAACAGGAAAAACTGTAAGACCATCAATCTACATTGCTTGTGGTATTTCAGGAGCTATTCAACACGTTGCTGGTATGCAAGAATCAGATTTAATAATAGCTATTAATAAGGATGCTAGTGCTCCAATTATGCAAGTAGCAGATTATGCTATAGTAGGAGATTTAACTAAAGTACTTCCTGAGTTAACAGCTCAAGTTAAAGCACTAAAAGAAAACGCATAATATTAGGAAATAATATAATTGTAAGGGGAATTAGGGTTTTAAATTTAAAACCCTATAATCCTCTATTAAAAATTCTAAAATAAAAATTTTTGGAGGTTAGTATTATGGAAAAGATTTTTGTACTTGGTGCAGGAACTATGGGAGCAGGTATCGTTCAAGCATTTGCTCAAAAAGGATTCGAAGTTATAGTAAGAGATATTAAAGATGAATTCGTTGACAGAGGATTAGCAGGAATTCAAAAAAATGTTGAGAAATTAGCTGCTAAAGGAAAAATAACTGAAGAAGAAAAGGATGCAATCCTTTCAAGAATTTCAGGAACAACTGATTTAAATGCAGCTGCTGATTGTGATTTAGTAGTTGAAGCTGCAGTTGAAAACATGAAAATTAAAAGAGAAATATTCGCTGAATTAGATTCTATATGTAAACCAGAAACTATATTAGCTTCAAATACATCATCTCTTTCAATTACAGAAGTAGCAGCAGCTACAAAGAGACCAGATAAAGTTATAGGAATGCACTTCTTTAATCCAGCTCCAATTATGAAGCTTGTTGAAATTATAAGAGGAATGGCTACTTCAAATGAAACTTTTGAAGCAGTTAAAGAAGTATCAGTAGCTATTGGTAAGGAACCTGTAGAAGTTGCAGAAGCTCCAGGATTCGTAGTTAATAGAATATTAATACCAATGATAAACGAAGCTGTTGGAATATTAGCAGAAGGTGTAGCTTCAGCTGAAGATATAGATACTGCTATGAAATTAGGTGCTAATCACCCAATGGGACCTTTAGCATTAGGAGATCTTATAGGTCTTGATGTTTGTCTAGCTATCATGGATGTACTTTACACTGAAACTGGTGATACAAAGTACAGAGCTCATTCATTATTAAGAAAATATGTAAGAGCTGGATGGTTAGGAAGAAAGAGTGGAAGAGGATTCTTCAACTACAATGCTTAATTTGCTTACAATTTACCACTATATATAAATCCAAAAAAACTCTAGTAACTTTTTAGTTACTAGAGTTTTTTGCAATTATAAATAATATTAATAAACTTGAGTTATTTCATATCCATTATTCTTAAGCTCTGCCTTAATTGTATCAATATGAGCATGTCCATTAGTTTCCACAGTAACTTCAAGAACAACATTCTTTAATCTATCAAATGCTTTAAATTGATTATGATTAAGCTCAATAACATTAGCATTTACAGAACTTAGTATTCTAGATATTTCTTGAAGTTGACCAGGCACATCTGGTAATTCAACTGAGAAGCAAAATAGACGTCCTCTAGAAACCAATCCTGAATTAATAAGTGAGGAAATTGTAACCATATCGATGTTTCCTCCACTAATGATTGAAAGAATCTTTTTGTTTTTAACATTAAGTTTCTTAGCAGCAGCTAAAGATGCCACACCAGATGGCTCAGCTAATAATTTGTGTTTTTCAGATAAAATTAGAAAACTTTCAGTAAGTTCTCCGTCACTTACAGTAATAATATCATCTACATACTCTTTTATAAAACTATATGTAAGATCTCCAGGACATTTAACCGCAATACCATCGGCTATGGTATTAACCTTTGATAAATTGACCATAGTGCCAGTTTTGAAAGATTGCTCCATAGCGTTTGCACCTTCAGCTTGAACCCCTATTATTTTAATATTTGGGTTAATTTCTTTAGCAGCTAGAGAAACACCTGAAATTAGTCCACCACCGCCGATAGGACATAATATAATATCTAAATCTTTTATATCTTCAAAAATTTCTAAAGCAATAGTACCTTGTCCAAATATAACATCTTCATCATTAAAAGGATGTAAGAAAAATAAACCTTCTTCATTTTCGATTCTTTTAGCCTCATTATAAGCATCATCATAAACATTACCGGAAAGAATTACTTCTCCTCCAAAATCTTTAGTAGATTGAATCTTTATTAGTGGCGTAGTCTTAGGCATTACAATCTTAGATTTGATTCCTTCAAGACTTGAAGCATAAGCAACTCCTTGAGCATGATTACCAGCGGAAGAACAAACAACACCTTTTGCTTTTTGTTCAGGAGATAAACTCCTTATCTTATTTAGAGCACCTCTGATTTTATAAGCTCCTGTTAGTTGAAGATTTTCACATTTCATATAAATTTGATTTTCAGTTTCTTTTGAAAAAACATCACTATATATAATAGGTGTTTTTATAACCACATCTTTAATAGCTTCCCTTGCCTCTTTAATTTTTTCTAAATACATTAAATAGCCCCCTTAAATGTAATATATAAGACATATTATAACAGAATTTAAAGAAAATGATTATAGAAATAGAAAATTTCAAATAATCAGAAAATTAGTTTTAAATCATTGTTAAATAACAAACAAAGTGATAAAATTATGTTATGGTAAATATTAGAAAATATTCAATAAAAAGCTTATTAATTGGGAGGATGGATTTATGAACAGATTTACTTTACCAAGAGACTTATACTTTGGAAAAGGCTCAATGGAGTATTTAAAAACACTTAAAGGTAAAAAGGCAGTAATGGTTATAGGTGGAAGTTCAATGAAGAAGTTTGGCTTTTTAGACAAGGCCATAGGATACCTAAATGAAGCTGGTATTGAGACAGAAGTAATTGAGGGAGTTGAACCAGATCCATCAGTAGAAACTGTTCTTAAGGGTGCTGAAATTATGAGAGAATATAACCCAGATTGGATTATATCAATGGGTGGGGGTTCACCTATAGATGCAGCAAAAGCTATGTGGATATTTTATGAACATCCAGAAAAAACATTTGATGATATAAAGAATCCGTTTACTGTACCTGAATTAAGAAATAAAGCAAAATTTTTAGCTATTCCTTCAACTTCAGGCACAGCAACAGAAGTTACAGCTTTTTCAGTAATAACTGATTATAAAACTGAAATTAAATATCCTCTTGCAGACTATAACATAACTCCAGATATAGCAATTGTTGATTCGGAACTAGCTGAAACTATGCCTAAGACCTTAACAGCACATACTGGAATGGATGCACTTACTCATGCAATTGAAGCGTATGTTGCAACATTAAATTCTCCATTTTCAGATCCATTAGCATTACAAGCCATAGAAATGATAAATGAGTATTTATTAAAGTCATATGAAGAGGATAATAGTGCAAGAGAACAAATGCATTATGCTCAATGTTTAGCAGGTATGGCATTTACAAATGCATTACTTGGAATAACTCATTCTATGGCTCATAAGACAGGGGCAGTATTCCACATTCCTCATGGATGTGCCAATGCTATATATCTACCTTATGTAATTGATTATAATAAGAAAACAGCTTTAGATAGATATGCTTTTATTGCTAAAAGAATTGGACTAGCTGGTGACACTAATGAAGAACTAGTAGATTCATTAACTGAATTAATTAGGGATTTAAATAGAAAAATGAATATACCATTAACCCTTAAAGAATATGGTGTTAATGAAGAGGAATTTAATTCAAAGGTTGCAATGATAGCTGAGAGAGCTGTTGGAGATGCTTGTACTGGGTCAAACCCAAGAAGTATAACAAAAGAAGAAATGGAAAAATTATTTAAGTGTACTTACTATGGTACTAAAGTAGATTTTTAGCAGAAAGACAATAGCTTGAGATAATCTCAAGCTATTTTTCTAGTAAATGATTATATAAGAGATAATTTACTAACAGAGTTTTTGGAGGAATATAAATGTTTAAAATCTTAAAAAAAAGAATATTAGCAGACAATCTTTATTTAATGGATATTGAAGCTCCAAGGGTTGCAAAATCAGCAAAACCTGGGCAATTTGTTATAGTTAAATTAGATGAAAAAGGGGAAAGAATCCCTCTTACTATTTGTGACTATAATTCTAATGCCAACTCAGTAACAATTGTGTTTCAAACCATAGGTGCTTCAACAAGAAGAATGGCAATGTATGAAGAGGGTGACTGTTTTCATGACTTTCTTGGTCCTCTTGGTGTTCCATCAGAGCTAGTAAATGAAAAAATGGAAGCCTTAAAGGATAAAAATATAGTATTTGTAGCAGGCGGTGTTGGGGCAGCACCAGTATATCCACAAGTGAAGTGGTTAAACTCAAAAGGGGTAAAAGCAGATGTAATCGTAGGAGCAAAGAATAAAGATATTTTAATACTAGAGGAAGAGATGAGGGAGGTAGCAGGCAATCTTTATATAGCAACAGATGATGGTTCTTATGGATATAAAGGCTTAGTTACAGAAGTATTAAAAGATTTGGTTATAAATCAAGGGAAGAAATACGATTTAGTTGTAGCTATAGGACCAATGATAATGATGAAATTCGTATGCATGTTGACCAAAGAATTAGATATAAAAACAATAGTTAGTTTAAATCCTATAATGGTTGATGGAACTGGAATGTGTGGAGCATGCAGGGTTACTGTAGGGAAAGAAATTAAGTTTGCATGTGTAGATGGTCCAGAATTTGATGGCCATTTAGTTAATTTTGATGAAGCATTGAGAAGACAAACTATGTATAAAACAGAAGAAGGAAGGATTCAATTAAAGAAAGAAGAAGGAGAAACTCATCATGCAAATGGATGTAGCTGTGAAGAATAATGGATAGAATGAAGAGAATACCAATATCAGAACAAAATCCTAAGATAAGAGCTACAAACTTTGAAGAAGTCTGCTTAGGATATACTGAAGATGAGGCACGAAAAGAAGCATCAAGATGTCTAAGCTGTAAGTCTCCTAGATGTGTAGTAAAATGTCCAGTCTCAATAAATATTCCAGGCTTTATTGCTAAGTTAAAAGAAGGAGATATAATAGGAGCCTTAGAAATAATATCTGAAGATTCATCATTACCTGCAATTTGTGGAAGAGTATGCCCGCAAGAAAGCCAGTGCGAGGAACAATGTGTGTTAGGAATAAAAGGAGAAGCTGTGGCTATTGGTAAGCTTGAACGATTTGTTGCTGATTACGTTAGAGAGAATAATATAAGGTTATCAAACGTTATAAGTAGAAACGGCAAGAAGGTAGCAGTTATAGGATCAGGACCTGCTGGACTTACTTGTGCTGGAGACTTAGCTAAAATGGGATATGACGTAAAAATATTCGAAGCACTTCATGAGCCAGGGGGGGTTTTAGTTTATGGGATACCGGAATTTAGACTGCCTAAAGACACTGTTGTTAAATATGAAATTGAAAATGTCAAAAGATTAGGGGTGGAAATCGAAACAAATGTAGTTGTGGGAAGAACTGTAACAATTGATGGATTACTTAGTGAAGAGGGGTTTGATGCTGTATTTATAGGATCAGGTGCTGGACTTCCTAAGTTTATGGGTATACCAGGAGAAAATGCTAATGGGGTATTTTCGGCAAATGAATTTTTAACAAGAAATAATTTGATGAAAGCTTTTAAAGAAGAATATAACACTCCAATAAAAATGGGAAAAAGAGTAGCAGTAGTAGGTGGAGGAAATGTAGCAATGGATGCAGCTAGGACAGCTTTAAGATTAGGAGCAGAAGTTCATGTGATATATAGAAGAAGTGAAGAAGAACTTCCAGCAAGATTAGAAGAGGTACACCATGCAAAAGAAGAAGGGGTAATATTTAATTTGCTCACAAATCCAGTTGAGATATTACAAGATGAAAGTGGATGGGTAACAGGTATAAGATGTATAAGAATGAAACTAGGGGAACCTGATGAATCGGGAAGGAGAAAACCAATTGAGATTCCAGACTCAGAGGAGGTTTTTCCAATGGATACTGTAATAATGTCTCTAGGAACTTCACCAAATCCATTAATATCAGCTACTACAAAAGGTTTAGAATTAAACAAAAGAAAATGTATAGTAATTCAAGATGAAACAGGCAGAACAACCAGGGAGAGGGTTTATGCAGGGGGAGATGCTGTAACAGGTGCAGCAACAGTAATTCTTGCTATGGAGGCAGGGAAAAAGGCTGCAAGAGGAATAAATGAAATGCTTCAAAATATAGAATAAAACTCTATAGTATATTTAATAGAAGATATAGTTAAAATAAGTAAAAGAATTAATCTTAAATGAGAATGTCATTAAAAGGTTAATTCTTTTATTTGCTAATATATAATTTATATTATAAGATAATAATTATTCAAAATGAAGAATTTGTGGTAATATATTCATATAGGTAATTATAAAGCAGGAGGAGAAATATGGATTTCGAAAGAATAGAATACGCTGAGAATAGTGTGAAATTGATTGGATGTAAGAATTTTAGTGTAAAGCAAACTATTGAATGTGGCCAATGTTTTAGATGGGAAAAAGTTAATGAAAATAATTATATAATAGTAGCACATGAAAGAGTAATAGAGTTGGAACAAATAGGTGAGGATGTATTGATTTTAAATACTAATAAAGAAGATTTTGAAGATATCTGGCAAGATTACTTTGATTTAGAGAGAGATTATTCTATGATAAAGGAGGAATTATCAAAAGATGAGCTCTTAAAAAAAGCAGTAGAATATGGGTACGGAATAAGACTTTTGAATCAAGATCCATATGAAATATTGATAAGCTTTATTATTTCAGCGAGAAATTCAATTCCAATAATAATGAAAACAATAAGAAGAATTTCAGAAAGATGGGGTAAGGAACTAGATTACAAAGGAAAGAAATATTTTGCCTTTCCTACAATTGAAGAATTTAGTAAAGCTTCTTTAGAAGAAATAGTAGAAACAGGAGCTTCCTTTAGAAGTAAGTACATATATGATACCTTAATTAAATTAAATGAAGCTAAAGGAAATAGGGATGATGAATTTTCTTTAGAAAGGATAACTTATTTAGAGGATGATGAGTGCCATAATGAATTGCAAAAATTTAAGGGCGTAGGTGCAAAGGTAGCAGATTGCATCATGCTATTCTCAATGAAAAAATATTCAGCCTTTCCGGTAGATGTATGGGTCAAAAGAGCAATGCAGCATTTTTATTTAGCACCTGATGTATCGTTGCCAAAGATAAGGATATTTGGTAGAGAGAAATTTGGAAAACTATCTGGATTTGCACAACAATATTTATTTTATTATGCTAGAGAAAATAAAATTAAAATTGATTAAGTAGTTTAGGCAATGGGTCGATATATATATTGTATATTTACTATTGCCTATTTTTAATAATGTGAAATAAGAAAAGGATAACATTAGGTAAAAAGATAAAATAATAGGCGATAAAATGGCATTTTATGAAAAAACTTCATATATTGAAGATTGTTATTAATTTAACAAAAAAATATGGTATAATTGTTAAGGTATGTATATTTATATTAGGAGGTCTAAATATGTTCCAATTTGAAACTCAACTAAGTAAATTAAAACATGAAGTATTAAAAAGTGTTGCAGTATTAGCTAAAGAGGATAGACTTAATAAAGAAGAATTAGATAAGATTCCATATGAAATAATAACTGATAGTACACCAAGATATAGATGTTGTGTATATAAGGAAAGAGCAATTGTTTCGGAAAGAGCTAAATTAGCAGCAGGTTTTTTAGCTGATGGGGATAAAGTGGATGGAGAACTTATAGACATTAGACCAAATGAACAAATTGTTTATGTTATAGAAGCAGCTTGTGATAGATGCCCAATTAATAGGTTTACAGTAACTGATCAATGTAGAAATTGTTTGGCACATAGATGTCTTGAAGCTTGTGCAGTAAACTCAATATCTATTGTTGGAGGTAGAGCTTACATAAATCAAGAAACTTGTAAAGAATGTGGTATGTGTAAAACAGCATGTCCATATAATGCTATTTCAGAAGTAATGAGACCATGTAAGGTATCATGCCCTACTGGAGCATTAATGGTAAATACTGAGGACAGAAGAGCTATGATTAATGAAGAAGATTGTGTGAATTGTGGTGCATGTATGTCAGCATGTCCTTTTGGTGCTATTTCAGATAAAAGTTTGATAGTTCCAGTTGCAAAAAGATTGGCAAAGAAAAGAAAGATGTATGCTGTAGTGGCACCTGCAATATCTGGTCAATTTGGAATGAAGGTTACTTATGGACAAATTAAGAGTGCTATAAAAAAATTAGGATTTGAAGATATGGTAGAGGCAGCTTGTGGTGCAGACGCAGTAACTGTTCATGAGTCAAATGAATTTGTGGAAAGAATGGAAAATGGGGATAAGTATATGACTAACTCTTGTTGTCCAGGTTTCTTAGGATACATAGAAAAGAAATTCCCAGATCAAGCTGAAAGAATATCAGGAACAGTTTCACCAATGATAGCAACTGGTAGATATATAAAAGCAAATGATCCAGAGGCAAAGGTTGTATTTATAGGACCATGTACAGCAAAGAAAAGTGAAGCTGTTAAGGAATCTATTTCAGATGCAGTTGATTATGTTTTAACCTTTGAAGAGCTATATGCTTTACTAGATGCCTTTGAAATATATCCTGATGAATGTGAAGATAATCAAGTTGATGATGCATCAATATTTGGTAGAGGATTTGGAGTTATTGGAGGACTTACAGCTGCTATTGAAAACTTCGTTACTGATAAAGGAATAGAAATTGCATTTAAGCCAGTTAGAGTAAGTGGAGAAGCAGAGATTAAGAAAACTATGACTTTAGCAAAAGCAGGAAGATTAGATGGAAACTTTATTGAAGGTATGATGTGTCAAGGTGGATGTATAAATGGTGCAGGAAGAATGATTGCTCCAATGAGAGCAAAAGCAGTGTTTAATAAATTAAATGCTACAGGTAGTAAAAAAGCAGTTCTTGCAAATGATAAAATAGAAGGATTTCATGATATAAATCTTGAAAGATAGTTTATAATAATAGGAGCTTGTGTATGCAAGCTCTTTATTTTTGTAAAAAATACCAATATAATATAGTAATATAAAGAAATTTTGAATTTAATCATTCTGAAAACAAGGAGGGCAAAATGTATAAAAAAGAAGCAACATTGATTCTAACATTTATTGCAGGAATAATGCCACTTATCATGTATCCTTATGGAGATGACAGTTACTATTTACCTAAAGCTATATTTTTATACGTTATGTGTCCTTTATTAATTATGATTTTGTTTCTTGATAGAAAGAAGTTAGTTATTGATAAAAAAGATGTAACATTAATGATTTTTATATTATTTGTATTAATTAGTACATATTTTTCAATGAATATTATTATTTCAGTTCTAGGCAATGAGGTGCGGTATGAAGGATTAATAATGATAATATTCTATGGAATTATCTACTATACAGCCAAAAGATATTTAATTATAGATAAAAAAGCAATTAGGTTTATTACGGTAGTGACAATAATAATAGCAATTTATAGCATATTTCAGTATTATGGTATAGATCCAATTCCGAAGGATACTTATCATGCATTAATAAAGAATAATTCTATAGGAACTTTGGGTAATAGAAATTTTCTTTCTACGTACATTACTTTATTTCTTCCTATTATATTAGGACTATATATTTTAAAAGGTAGGATAAAATTTTTAGTTGCAGCGACAATTCTGTTTTCATCACTGCTATGTACACTTACCAGAAGTGGATGGTTAGCATTCCTAATATATTCATTAATAGGATTAATATATGTTATTAGAAAAAATGATAAAGTATATCTAAAAAGAATAGGTATAATATTGATAATTTTTACCGTGATTGCTGTAGTAGTAAATAACAGTACTAGTGGTTCGATAAAGGGGAGAGGAGAGCAATTGGCTAAAGATACAGAGGCCATGAGTGAAGATTCTGGTTCTGGGAGAATTTATATATGGAATTTAGCCATTAAGACAACAGAGGCGCATCCTTT
The DNA here is from genome assembly GCF_028728205.1 of Clostridium sp. 'White wine YQ'. NCBI lineage: Bacteria > Bacillati > Bacillota > Clostridia > Eubacteriales > Clostridiaceae > Clostridium > Clostridium sp. 'White wine YQ'. Next base: position 47,021 of record NZ_JAQYUU010000007.1, on the reverse strand, counting down.
TTTAGGCAGTGGACCTGATACATTTAGATATGTAATCGAGAAAGAATTCACAAATGAAGGAATTGTATGGATTCAAGAACATGGCTCTGTTATAGATAAAGCACATAATGAATTTTTACAGATAAGTTCTACAATGGGAATTCCAGCACTTTTAGCTTATTTGTTATTCTTAATATTTGTAATTAAAGATAATTTAAAAAGTATTTTCAAAAATGAAGTGAGTTTTCTTTTTAGCATTACTATAATTGGGTATTTGGTTCAAAGCTTCTTTAATATAAGTGTTATAAATGTGGCACCTTTATTTTGGCTTCTTTTAGGCGCTAGTAATAATATTGATATTAAAAGAGATTTGAAGAATGATTTATTAATATAATGAAGCAATTCAATAATCAATAAATAAAGGCAATAAATTAGTCCTCAATAAATATAAGTATTGAGGACTTTTAGATATGTTATTGTCTTATGAAAGACTTTTATTTTTTGATGAAAAATGTTTAATTAATTGTGGAATCAATAAAAGTATGAAGAAAATAGCTACAATAGCTATAAGATAGCTTGAAAAAACCTCTTCAGGTAGTGCATTGATTATTGGATCAGTTACAGGGTCGAATAACCAATCATTATTGTTAAAAAATATCTTGTGGAATTTTTCAAAAGACCATGAAAAATTAATTATTATTGGCATAGCAATAAAACCACAAAGAATAAGCAACGTAATTAAAAACTTGATATATCTTGAAAATAAGCCTTTTATATTTTTCCTATAAAAGTACATAAATATAATTAAAACTATTAAGCTTATCCAAAAAAGTATATCCATTTTTAAAAACAAAACTCTTACTTCATCGAAATGAAACTTACCTTCAGGGGAGTACTTAAAATATTTTAATGGAAAATCTAAGAGCTTATAACTTCTCAAATATTTCATTAACTCTGTAAAATCAGAATAAATATTTTGGGCATTCATAGACACCTGACTTGGTATATTATAGATATTCATTAATAGTTTATAAAAGGGAGTGAGATTTATAATTACTTTAAAGGCTAAAGTAATAGAAAAGATAAAATAGCATATATAAAATAGCCATTGTTTCAAAATTGTATAAATTGAAGAAGATTTTGATATTTTCATTATATAGTTACTCCTTTTTGTTAATAATAACAAATGGTTTTAATTTAAAACCTTTATTTTATCTAGGCTTAAGTAATATTTTATTATATCTAGAATATAAATGCTAGCTAAAAAATAGAATTAGTAGCCTGTCAAGTTTTCTACCCTATGTGTGGAAAGGGAGATATGAGAAAAAATCCAAGTCGCATATTCGCTATGACGATTTTTAGTATGTCTAAGATAAATGAGGTGTGAGGTTATTATGATTTTCGAAAAAAATTAATTTATATAGAAAATAATAGCATTTTAGAGAAAACACTAAGTATTTTGCAATAATCCTATATTTTGGCTAATATATAGCATATAAAAAGAACTATTTAATTTGAAATTAAAGGATTATTTATTTATTATAATAATTGTATTAGCACTCTACTTAAACGAGTGCTAACAATTTGATAAATATTAATTAATATAAATTAAGGAGGGGTTGTAATGAGAGTTAAACCACTTGGAGACAGAGTAGTAATTAAAAGATTAGAAGCAGAAGAAAAAACAAAAAGCGGAATCGTATTAACAGGAACTGCTAAAGAAAAACCACAAGAAGCTGAGGTTGTAGCAGTAGGACCTGGAGCAGTAGTAGATGGCAACAGAATCCCTATGGAAGTTAAGGTGGGGGATAAAGTATTATTCTCTAAATATGCAGGTACAGAAGTTAAACTTGATGGAGAAGAGTACACAATATTAAAACAAGACGACATTTTAGCAATAGTAGAATAATAAGGAGGTAACAAAATGGCTAAGACAATTATATTTGGTGAAGAGGCTAGAAGATCTATGCAAGCTGGTGTTGATAAGCTAGCTGATACAGTAAAGGTTACTTTAGGACCTAAGGGAAGAAATGTAGTTTTAGATAAGAAATTCGGTACTCCGTTAATTACAAATGATGGAGTTACTATAGCTAGAGAAATAGAATTAGAAGATCCATATGAAAATATGGGAGCTCAATTAGTTAAAGAAGTATCTACAAAGACTAATGATGTAGCAGGAGATGGAACAACTACAGCTACTTTGTTAGCACAAGCAATAATTAGAGAAGGATTAAAGAATGTAACTGCAGGCGCTAATCCAATGCTTATTAGAAATGGAATAAGATTAGCTGTGGAAAAAGCTGTAGAAGAAATTCAAAACATCTCTAAACCAGTAAATGGTAAAGAAGATATTGCTAGGGTTGCTGCAATTTCAGCTGCAGATGAAACAATAGGTAAGTTAATATCTGATGCTATGGAGAAGGTTGGTAACGAAGGTGTAATTACTGTTGAGGAATCTAAATCAATGGGTACTGAATTAGACGTAGTTGAAGGTATGCAATTTGATAGAGGATATGTTTCTGCATACATGGTAACTGATACTGAAAAAATGGAAGCAGTTTTAGATAATCCATATATATTGATAACAGATAAAAAGATCACAAATATTCAAGAAATACTTCCTGTACTAGAGCAAATAGTTCAAACTGGAAGAAAATTATTGATTGTTGCAGAGGATATTGAGGGAGAAGCAATGGCTACTCTAATTGTAAATAAGTTAAAAGGTACATTTACATGTGTAGCTGTTAAGGCACCAGGTTTTGGTGATAGAAGAAAGGATATGCTTCAAGATATAGCAGTATTAACTGGAGGAACAGTTGTATCAGAAGAATTAGGAAGAGACTTAAAAGAAACAACATTAGATATGCTTGGTCAAGCAGAAAGTGTTAAGATATCTAAAGATAATACTGTTATTGTAAATGGAAGAGGAAATAAAGAAGAAATAAAGGCTAGAGTTGGTCAATTAAAGAGTCAAATAGAAGAAACAACTTCAGATTTTGATAGAGAAAAGCTTCAAGAAAGACTAGCTAAACTTGCTGGCGGAGTAGCAGTTATTAAAGTTGGTGCAGCTACAGAAACCGAGTTAAAAGAAAGAAAGCTTAGAATTGAGGATGCTTTAGCAGCAACTAAAGCAGCTGTAGAAGAAGGAATAGTACCAGGTGGTGGAACAGCTTATGTTAATGTAATAGGCAAAGTTGCAGCATTAACAACAGATGTTGTTGACAGCCAAGTTGGTATAAACATAATTGTAAGAGCTTTAGAAGAACCAATGAGACAAATTGCAGCCAATGCAGGGGTTGAGGGTTCTGTTATAATAGAAAAAGTTAAAAATAGTGAAGCTGGAATTGGATATGATGCTTTAAATGGAGAATACACTAACATGCTTAAGGCAGGTATTGTTGATCCAACTAAGGTTACAAGAAGTGCGCTTCAAAATGCAGCATCAGTAGCATCTACATTCTTAACTACAGAAGCAGCTGTAGTAGATATTCCAGAAAAAAATCCACCAATGCCTAATCCAGCTGGTATGGGAATGGATGGAATGTATTAAAAATAAAATATTTTTATTTGTAAAGGAAGGTATCTTTGGAATACCTTCCTTTATTTTTTTATAAAATAAGTTAAGAAAAAAAATAGGCTGATTAGGATAGAACTTTTATGGCAATGCTTTAGACAATGTTTTAGAAAGGAGGTATACTATATTGAATAGAAGAAAAAGAAAAGGCTTTACTTTAATTGAGGTTGTTGCAGTAATGGCCATAATAGGGATTTTAGCTGTGGCATTAGTTCCTAGAGTATCTAAGTATATGAATCAAGCAAAAAAAGTAAAAGTACTATCACAAGTTAGAACAGTAGTGACAAATGCAGAGATGTATAATGCTAAGAATAATTCACCTATTCCTGCAGATACTCTTGTTAGCGATTTCGATTCATACATATCAGCAGATGAGAGAGTTGATTTTGAAAAAGAAACATCAATGATTGAATCTTTAAAACTCTCACAATGTCAGGCTATTCTTAATGAAGAAAAAGATTTTACCATTGGTGGAGATGGAACAATATCTGTAACAACAAGTTAATTATATATTGGAGACTTTTATCTAATTAAGCTATAGGGTTTTAAGTTAAACTAATAAATTAAGTTTCCTATAAAAACCCTATAGGAACTCCGAGTGAAGAATGTTAAGAAAATTTATTTACATATATATGAAATGTTGTATAAAAATATTATAATTAATATAGATTTAAATTTATCTAAGAAGTGATTGGAGAAAATATGGGAATATTGATATTTATAATTGGACTAACTATTGGAAGCTTTTTGAATGTGTGCATATATAGAATACCTTTAGGGGAATCAATAGCATATCCTCCATCACATTGTACAAACTGTTCAACTGAAATTAAAGCTTATGATTTAATACCAGTACTAAGTTATATATTTTTAGGAGGTAAATGTAGAAACTGTGGTGAAAAGATATCTATTAAATATCCTATATTAGAATTATTTACAGGAATACTCTTTTATTTCGTCTTTAAAGAATATGGTTTGACAATTTTTGCACTTAAGTACTTTATAATGATTGTGTTTTTAATTGTAATAGCTGTAATTGATTTTAATACTCAAGATGTTTATTCTGTAACAACATATTCATGTATAGCTATTGGAATCATTATGATGTTAATAGAAAAAATATATTTAAATGTTGACATTTGGCCTTATATAATAGGGTTAATTATTGGTGTAGTAGTTATAGGCGGAATAGTGTTTATTGCAGGTGGAATGGGAGAAGGAGATATAGAGATAGCTGCTATATGTGGTATTTTTTTAGGATGGCAAAACATGATTTTAACACTGCTTCTATCCTTTATAATTGGAGGAATAGTTGGAGGAGCTCTAATTATTCTTAAAAAGAAAACTAAAAGAGATGCAGTAGCCTTTGGTCCTTTCTTGTTTATTGGTGCAATGATTTCATTATTTTTAGGTAATGAAATTATATCTTGGTATATGAATTTTTTGAATTTAAGTTAATGAAATTATTTGTAAAATTATATTGAATCTAAAGTTTAATAATAGTATATAAATTTGAAGAAAAATGTTGACAAATCCCAAGAAATGTCACATTTTTTTTATTGATTAATTTAAACTATAAAGATATACTGAATTTATGACACTAGGTGGGACAATTTAGGATATCTAAGGTTTTAGAGGGAGATACAATGGATGGAGTAATTAAGAGACGCTTAGGGGATATGCTAGTGGAATTCGGGAAGATTACAGTACCTCAATTACATGAAGCCCTTAGGAAACAAAAGATAACAGGGAAGAAAATTGGCGAAATATTGATAGAATCGGCTATGGTAACAGCTGAAGATATTATGGAAGTGTTAGAAAAGCAGACAGGGATTACTCGTATAAATCTAAATATCACTTCTTTTGATAAAAGGGCACTTAAAGCAGTTCCGGAAAGTGTTTGTATTAAACATGAATTAATACCATTTGGTTTTAAGGATAATAAAATATTAATTGCTATGTGGGATCCACTTAATATATTTGCGATAGATGATGTATCCATATCCTCTGGTTTTGAAGTGGAATCATATATTAGCACAAGAGAGCAGATAAAGAAACACATCGAAATGCTGTATTCTGGTCAGAAAGTTATAAAGGCAGCAGAAGAACTTTCCAAAGAAAAATTAGTTGCTAAAGAAATACAGGATCATGTTGAAGAAGAATTAGATGATATAAGAAATGCTCCAGTAGTAAAAATGATAGATTATCTATTCAAAAATGCTATTGAAATGAGGGCATCAGATATTCATATTGAACCTTTTGAGGATGAAATAAGAATAAGATATAGAATTGATGGACAACTAAGAACAATAAATAATTTACAGGTTGAAAGTCAAGCAGCATTAGTTACAAGAATAAAGATACTTGCAAACTTAAATATAGCAGAAAAAAGAGTACCTCAAGATGGAAGAATATTAACTAAGGTAGGGAAGAAAAATCTAGATTTAAGAGTATCTATTCTGCCAGTAGTATCAGGAGAAAAAATAGTTATTAGAATATTAGATAGAGATAGTTATCAAATTGGAAAAGAAAAACTAGGACTTGGAGAAAAAGATTTAGAAACTCTAGAGAGAATAACTAAATCACCCCATGGAATAGTTCTTGTTACAGGACCTACAGGTAGTGGAAAATCTACAACCTTATATACGGTTCTAAATGAATTAAATACTGGTGATTTGAACATTGTAACTGTAGAAGATCCAGTGGAGTATACCTTAAAAGGAATTAACCAAGTTAATGTTCATAGCAAAGCTGGATTAACCTTTGCCAGTGGTCTGAGATCCATATTAAGACAAGATCCAGATGTTATTATGATTGGTGAAATTAGAGATAGTGAAACTGCTGAAATTGCAGTTAGGTCAGCTATTACAGGGCATTTAGTGTTAAGTACGCTACACACTAATGATGCACCTTCTTCAATATTGAGATTGGTAGATATGGGAGTAAAACCATATCTAGTTGCTACGTCTTTAGCAGGAGTAATAGCACAAAGACTAGTTAAAAAGATTTGTCCTAATTGCAAAGAAGAATATGAAGCATCTCTTTATGAAAAGACTATTCTGGGTGAACATAATGATAAATCTGTAACCCTATATAAAGGTAAAGGTTGTGGATTTTGTAATGGGACAGGCTATGTAGGAAGAGTTGGAATATATGAAATAATGGAGATAACAAGAGAACATAGGGATTTAATTCTTAACTCTAGAGATTCAAATCTCCTTATGGACTTATCTATAAAAAATGGAATGAGAACATTAAGTGAAGCATGTAAAGAACTTGTTCTAGATGGGGTAACCACCATAGAAGAATTGGCAACGATAGCTTTCTTTAAGGAATAAGGGGGGAGATAAAGTGCCCAATTATAGGTATAAGGCCATGAACCAAAAGGGGGAACGGCTTCAAGGAACATATAAAGCAGAATCAGAAGATGAAGTTATAAATATGATTAGTGCAAACAATTATTATCCTTTACTTGTAGAAGAAATACAAGAAGGCACTAAAATAGAATTATCTTCTTTTGAAAAAGTAAAAACCAAGGATATAGCAGTATTTTGCAGACAATTTTATACAATGTTAAATGCTGGAGTAACAATAAATAGATCATTACATATATTATCCATGCAGCTAACTAACAAAAAATTAAAAGAGAGCGTTGGAAATATAGAAGAGGAAGTTAAAAAGGGCCAAACTCTATCAGAGGCAATGAAAATGCAAGGTAACATTTTCCCGAATTTGCTAGTGAGTATGATAGAAACGGGTGAAGTAAGTGGAAATCTCGATAGTGTATTTTTAAGAATGTCCACTCACTATGAAAAAGAAAACAAAATAAATAATAAGGTTAAATCAGCCATGATTTACCCTGCAGTATTAAGTGTTGTTGCAGTAGTAGTTGTTGTGGTATTGCTGACCTTTATTATGCCAACATTTATAGATCTATTTACTCAAAGCGGAGCAGAACTGCCTATACCAACAAAGATTTTATTAGCTATTAGTGGCGGATTAAGAAATTATGGATTAATTATAATTTTTATAGTTGCATCTATTGGATTTTTAATAAGATATTATTTTAGAAGTGAAGCAGGACAATTAACCTCAAGTAAAATAAAATTGTCTTTGCCAATTTTGAAAACACTAAATCAAAAAATTATTGTTTCTAGATTTACTAGAACTCTAGCAACCTTGCTATCAAGTGGTGTAACATTGGTACAAGCTCTTGAGGTAGTTTCAAGTGTTGTTGGCAACAAGGTTGCAGAAGAAATCTTAAATAAGGTTAGAGAATCAGTAATAAAAGGGGAAGGTTTGGCTAACTCCATAAGCGAGAATAGTATATTTCCACCCATGCTTTCTTCCATGATTATGATTGGGGAAGAATCGGGGTCTTTAGATGATATTTTAAATAAAACAGCAGATTTCTATGATGAAGAGTTAGAAACGGCAGTGCAAAGAGCCACTGCAATGTTAGAACCACTTCTTATTGTAGTGATGGGAGTTGTAATAGGATTTATAATAATTTCCATAATGTTACCTATGTTTAGTATGTATAACAATATATAAAATAATTAAGTTATCAAGGAGGAATAAAAATGACAAAAGCAATTACAACAAAAAGAAAAAAGAAAGGTTTTACCTTAATCGAACTTATTATAGTTTTAGCTATTATGGCAATACTTGCAGCTATTGCAATTCCAGGATTTAATGCGATAAGACAAAATTCAAGAATTAAAGCTGATAAGCAAAGTTGTGAAGTAATTAAAAAAGCAGTACAGACTTTAGTTGTAGATGGAACACTAACTCATACTGGTACAGTAACATTAACAACAGCATCTGATCTTGCACTGGTAAGTGGAACTATAGATAGTACTGATATAACTGCACTTAGGGGCGTTCTTGCAGATGTCAAGGCACCTACAGATACTACAGTTACTGGAAATAAGTTTACTGTACAAATAACTAGTACAGCTGTTGAAGTAAAGACAGAGAGTGATGGTGTAAGAACATCTAGTGCTACATTCTAATTAACATTTAATAGAAAGTGTAAAGTTAATTTATTAACTTTACACTTTACTTATACAAACAATAAGGAATTTATGAGGTGATATTTTGGCAGCTAATAAGTTGAAATCCATAAATTTAGATACAATAAAGAAATTAATGAATACGGATCTAAGTAGTTTAAGAAATAAGATAAATCAACAGTCCAATAAAAAATCCCAGAAGAAAAGAAGGGAAGTTAATAAGACATTTCTTTCTTTTGATTTAGGTAGCGAAAAAATAAAAATAGCAGTAGGAAAATTCTATAAAGGAAAATTTACTATAGAAAAACTTATTACAGCAGATACACCAGAAGATTCAATTCAAGATGGAAACATCATGAATCTACCTGCATTAGAGTATTTTATTATGCAAAAGTTATCAAATGAGAATATAAAAATTAAAGATGCTATATGCACCAATAATTCAACCTCAATAATAAACAGAGAAATAGTTATACCTGAAGTACAAGAGGATGAAATTGATACTGTTGTAAAGTATGAGATACAACAATACCTGCCTCTTAATATGAATGATTATATAATTCAAAGCAAGGTTATTGAAAAAGCAGAAATTGAAGGCAAAAAAGGACTTAGAACATTAGTTATAACATATCCAGATAGAATGGCAAGTACTTATTATAAAACTCTTACTAATGTTGGATTAAAGCCTGTGGCTTTAGATATATCATACAATTCATTAAACAAGCTACTAAATAATAGTAGAAAAATAAATGATAGCGAATATAATTCCAAAGACACATTAGCATTTATTGATTTAGGGGCTAATAGTCTTGGAGTTAACATATATAGGGATGGAAATCTTGATTTTTCAAGAATAATAAAATCTGGCGGAAGTAATATTGATGTAGCAATTAGCAAGACCTTAGAGCTTCCAATTAGTGAAGCAGAGAAAATTAAGGTTACAAGTGGAAGCTTATCTAATATAGAAGAGAATGAAGTTAACAGCATTATAAAGGATGTTGTAGATGAGTGGATATCAGAATTGCAGAGAATAATTCAATTCTATAGAAATAGGAAGATGGGAAATACAATAGATAAGATTTTTATTTATGGAGGTTCTTCAAGCATAAAAGGTATAGAAGAATATATAACTGATAAAATAGGTATCTCTACAGAAAAAGTTCAAAGCATTGATAGTATAAATTATGGTGAGTCAATAGAGAAATATTTAAATGCAATAGGCGCACTTATAAGGATATAGGGGGAGAGTATAATGAAGGATTTTAACTTTTTTGCCCCTTATCAAGGGAAACAAAAGCAAGCTAAGGATAAAAAGATATATATTTACACATTAGGTTTAGTGTTGATAGTAGTTATTTTTGGAACTCTTATATGGAACTCAGTTAGCATTTTCCTATTAAATAGAGATATTAAAAAATATAATTCAAGTATAAATGCAGCTGATGTTCAACAGAAATATAAAGAAGCAGAAGATATAAATAATAAAAGTAGTATATTAAATAAATATAATGCATCAATTGATATCATAAATGCAACTATCTCAAAAAAAGATAGAATTTCTTCAGAAACAATTCATAGTATAAATTCAACATTACCAAAGGAAGTAAGTTTTGCAAGTATAACAATAGATGAAAATGCAATTGATCTACAAGGTTCAGCTAAGAATAGACAAGCTATTGGTGAGTTTCAGCATAATATGAAAGAGTTAGATATTGTATCTGATGCACAGATTATAAATATTAGTGATGTTGATAATGGTAATTATAAATTCGAGTTAAAATGCACATTAAAGGATGTGGATAAGTAATGAAGATAAGTAGTAGGGAAAAGTTTTTACTTGGAATATTACTAACTGCTTTAATAATTGTAGGATATTATGAATTAGTTTTTGTAAATCAAAGAGCAAGTGTAAATAAATTGAAGAATACAAAGGCAGAAACTGAAATGAGATACAATACTGTTATGGATACAGTTAATTCTTTAGATAAGAAAAAGGAAGATTTAAAGGTATTAAAATCAAAGATATATGATAAATCTGAGAAATTATATCCAACGATAATCCAAGAAAAGATAATTGTAGAGTTAGATGATCTTTTAAAGAAGTCTAATGTTAATGGCAGCATCTCTTTTAGTGATATTTCTGTAAAAGGAATTGAATTAAATGCAAGTAAGGCTCAAAAGTTACCTGAAAATTCTTTTGAACCATTTATAAAACAATATAATGGAGACTCTACTTCAAATACAAGTGAAAAAAATGATTCAAATAATAATCCAAGTAAAGATACTTCATTAAATGTTGAGCAAATAAAAGTGACATTAAATTATTCGGGAACTTATGATAACTTAATGAAGTTAATTAGTAATATTGAGAAAAATTCTAAAAAAATAGTATTATCTAATTTAGTTGTTATGTCAGGAGGAAATACTCAAGTAAATGGTTCTTTAGTGCTAAACTACTATAGTGTACCGAAAGTAGACAAACAAGATGAGGATTATTTTAATTGGACACTTAATAATAATTATGGTAAATCTAATCCTTTTGATATAGGGGTAACAAGTACCTCTGTAACAAAAAGTAATAACTATGACTTTATTATGACTGCAAGAGCAAGTAAATCAGACTTAGCAACTGTGGGATTAAGATATGCAAGTGATAAAAAAATGGAGACCGGCATTTATGCAGATAGCAATTCACCGGAGGATGTAGAAATTACACTTTCACAAAAGGGCGGGAAATATTACTATAAATACAAGACCAGTAGAGAAAGTTATCCTAAGGAATATTCAGGAACAGGGGTTCAGTTTAATCCTAATGGAAGCAATATATTAATTGATATCATCTCAAATATAAGATTAGATGATAATGATAAGTCAGGAGTTAACCTTAAGGTAATAAATAGTACAGATAAGGAAGTTAGTGTAAATATTATAGGGGATGATTCTTCAAGACCAAGAGTTAAGGTCGCTAGTGAAGGTAAAACAGTTAATATTACCAATAGTAAATAGAGGTGAATGCCTTATGAAGATTAAGAAAGTAAAAAAAGGAATGACGCTGATAGAAGTATTAATAAGCATAGCTATTTTAGGTATATTAATAGTGCCTTTAAGTTCAATGGTTTTAACCTCTGTAAGCATAAATAGAATGGGGAAAGAGAAGCAGCAGGGAACAAATGTTGCACAAAAAGTATTAGAACAAATTAAAATTATTGATGAACCTAATATAGCAGAATTATTTACAAATATCAGAACAAATTTCCCTTCTAGAGAGGTTGGAACAAACGAACTTAAACTTTATTATGATGAAGATGGTAGTCCAGCAACACAAACAAACTACAAATATTTAATAGATTTAACCCTTAGTGAAAAGAGTCACAATGTAATAAATAATATTGTGTTTAATAATAATATTCAAATTAATGATTCAACCATAATAAGGTATAATGATCATCCTGAAGTGAGTATTAGTGATGAACTTAAAATCCAAGTTAATGATGAAAGTGAAACCAATTTAGAAATGATAATTAATGGAGTATCTTATGATTTAAACAGACAAAATCCAAATATAGCAATAACATTTGGGAGAAGTTTTACTAATATAAATGATAATCTAAGAATAGTTGTAGAAAATCATAGCAGTGAAAATTTAAATATCTACATTAATAAAAAGAATGATATAACTGCAAATTATACAATTGTAAACAGTCTAGGTAGAGTAAATCAATTTTTAAATTATGAAGATAATGCAAGTTATGATGCGATAAATAATTCAGTAAAATTGGATTTAACTACTTATGTGCACAATAATCAAAGCGGACAAGATAAGAGAATTGCGCACGTAGAAGGATATAGAAATCTTGGAGAGTAAGGAGGGAGTATATGAAAAAGAAAGGTTCAACGCTTATAACAGTAGTGGCTATTTTCGCTATTTTATTTACTGTTGGTACTGCATTAATTTCACTAACTCTCTCTAGTTATAGATTAAGAAATGTACAAACAAAAAATTTAGAAAGTTTATATTCATCAGAATCTGGGTTAGATGAAGCAAAAAAAATTATTGAGGTGGCAGTTCAAACTGCAGTAAAGAAATCAAATTATGAAGCAGTTAACGAGGCAACGAAAATAAATGAACAGATAGATTTAGTTAAAAGACAAGGAGCTTCTTCATATTCTCAGGCAATAAATACTATTGTAAATGAAAAAAAGAATACTAATGGTTTTGATTACAAAGTGTTTTTAAAGGATGAATCAGGAACTAATAATGCTGCAAATACTTTCTATTATATAAGTAATGATGGTACACTGGATTTAGATAGTATTGAGGAAAAAGAAAAAAACATATTCAAATCAGTATTCAAAAATATAATCACTGAAAACTTAAGACGATGTATCTCTAATGATGGAGAAAATTATACCTATCAATATCTAGGATTGGATAATGAAAATAATATTTCGTTTAGTAATGTGACTTTAAGTAATGGCGCTAATATAGAACTTGGAAATTATAATACCTTCGAAGATAGTGGACTTAAAATTAGTCTAATATCTACCTTTAATAGCCCAGAAGGTAATGGGAGAACAATAAAAAGAAAAATTCAAGCTAATTACACTATAACTGTTCCAGATTTAGAAAATAAAAATTTTACCAATAATCCCTTACTCCAAAAGGCTATTGCAGCAGATGGAAGTATGTATGTGCTAAGTAATTTAAGAGTTAATGGAGATGTTTTTGTAAAAGGAGATGCTTCAGATAATCCACCAGACTTTGTTTATGGTAAATATGATGGAGGAATAAACTTAAATTTTGATAAAAGTGAACGAAGTGCATCAGGAACAGAATTAAATAGAAACGAAATAAATGTTAATTTTATAGGAAATGTAGTAACGTCGAACACTTTGAATATTAAGCAAAATAGCACAGTAAATGTTGATGGTGGGAATTTATATGCTAGAAATGTTAACTTAGGAAAGATAAAGCTAGGAGATTCTGAGATTTCAAGAAATACATTGAATGTAAAAACAGATATGCTTGTAAACAATGACTTTACATATAATGCATTTAGGACTCAGGTTCATTTAAATAATTTATATGCAATAAATGACATAACAGACAATACTGGAGATTTAAGTAAGGCTAAGAATTCTAGCTGCATTATTATAAATAATTATATGAATGATGGAGAATCAGGAATCACAATAGATAAAGATGTTTTTATCTTAGGATCAGCATATATAAATGCAACAAATGGAGCTGGTGAAAAATATCAAACGGGAGAATCTATAGCTATAAAAGGTAACTATTCTGCATACACATCTCCTATTAATGATGGAAATAGATATTTATTTGATTACTATAATCCACTACAGTTAGTTGATTCAGTTAATGGAAATAGGATGACTTCTATGGAGAGTAAAACAAGATATTTCCTTGATTCAACTAATCAGAATGGGCTTCCTCATAACGGAGTAATTGAATTAAAAGGAAATCCGACTGATAACTTTCTAATTAGTGGGGCTTATATAAATGGGGCTAATGCTAAGGCTCCGGAAGATGATGATGTTACTAAGAATAATACCTTAATGAATAAAAGAAAAGAATTTGCAAACCAAGTGTATGAAATGGGAAATTTTAATACAAATTCGGATGATGCAGCAACAGCCTTATTACAAAAATATAATGCAAGTACAGTGGAAAAGGATGTTACTAATCTTATTAATATTTCAGGAGATATATTTAGGCAAGATGGAGATACAATAGTGGGTGTTTTTCATAATAAAACCAATCCTATATTGTTAAGTGATAGTAGTGCACCTAGGGCTGGATATAGTAATGTAATTAATATAAATGGAAAGAAGGGTATAATCATCACAGATTCCGATATTGTATTTGATAATAAGGATCTTAATTTTACAGGTACAATTATTACTACAAGGGACATATCAACCTTAGCAGGAGAGGATGAAGTAAACAATATTTCAATTAAGTATGATGGAAATTTAGTTAAAGAACTTATAAGTAAATACAACCTAGAGAGTATTTTTAATACTTCAGATTCAGGAAAAACCCAAATAGGAAGTATTGAACTTAATAATAATAATGAAATTAATACAAATGACTTGATAAAGACAAATGAGTGGAAAATAATAAGATAATAGAGGTGAGGTATTTGAAAAAAAGAAAAAAGGCATTTACAATTATAGAATTACTTTTAGTGTTAGCTTTATCTGCAGTAGTTTTAGGTGTTGTGTTTTCCTTTTTCCTATCAAATACCAGAACTATTAATGCAACAGGAGTAAATTCCGATTTACAAGAAGAAGCACAAGATATAACTCAAAAGATAACGAAGGATTTAATGGAGGCAGAATCCATTAGAACTATAATAAATTCTGAGAGTGTAGATGTTCTAACGAGAAATAGCTGTGATATATCAAGAGTAGAGATAGGATTTCTTACGGTAGAAAGTGTCACTTATTTATTAAGTGGAAGCAATCTAACTAAAAATGGAGAGGTAATAGGAAAGGATGTTCAATCTTTAAATGTAGAAACTTTGGACGGAAGAAGTTTCTCACAAACAAAGGGTGTGAAAATTACAATAAACTTATCAAAAGATTTTGCAAATGAGACCTATACTTATAAGTCATCAACTAATATAATATTTAGAAACAAGGATGCAACTATATAGGTAGAGAAAATAGAATTTTAAAAAAGTTTAGGGTTAATATGTAATTTTTAAGGGGGTGAAACTAATGAGCAAAAAGAGCGTTAAAAAGGTATCTATAATTATATCATTGATATTTATAGTTGCTATTATAGCTACTGGTTTTATTATTAAACCCAAGGCAACTAAAGCTGTTGTTAATAGGGATACAATTTCTATTTTAGAAATAGAACCAGGTGATAAATTTCGTTTAACAGAAAATTCAAAAGGTGCAACTAGTGGAGAAGAAAGATTTAAAAATCAAGTAGGTGGCAAGAAAATAATAGTTATGCATATGACAATGGCAGAGTATATATCTAAAGTTGATCAAATAAATGGTAAGTATGATGTAGTTGTTGTTGGAAGCTATTCAGGGGCGACAGGAGATAACTTTTCATATACAGCACCGTTTACTTCTAAGCCAGGATACATTCCTTTTGGGAAAGAAGTTAGAAATTTATCTGGAAATAATTATGGAGTTGCAAATGATAGTATTTTGAAAAAAAATGGACAAACTTACGTAGAATACTATAGTGAAAATGATATTACAAATAAAAGAGCTAGTGAAATATTAGAATTAATTAATTCCAATCAACTAGTATATATAGCTAATGAAGTTTTTTCAAATAGTAGAACCAAACTGTATAGTAATTTTAACAGTATTTCAAGAAGTAATTTTATAAAGACAACCAATAGCTCTATAACAGTTAGTAGTATTGTTATTAAATATACTAACACTAGTTCTAAGCCTAAATATAGACCTATATTAACAGTAAATAATAGTCCAGCAGACAATAATAGAAATATGAACTTTAACTATAATATTATTTCTGAAGATAATAGCCCTTTAAATGTAAACTTATATTTAGATTTAAATGGAGATGGGTTGTTTAAGGATAAAGAGTTAGTTAAACAAATGCCAGTAACTCCTGAAAATGGCCAAATATCGGGCAACATAGGATATACTTTGCAAAATAACTTCGTTGGGCTTTTAACTTGGAAGATTGAAATAGAAACCCAAAATCATGTTAAAGTATATCAATTGGGAAGTGCAAATTATAGTACTTATGACGGTAGAAAGGTTAATGTTAGAGTTTTGCAAGTCTATCCAATAAGTCAAGTAGATGGTAGTAATAAAAATATACTATCCTTAGAAAGTGATAATCAAATCAAAAATTTATTAACACAAGTTGAAGATTATTCGTTAACAATTACATCAATATCTTCAACTGACTTTAATTCTACAGCTGGAAATTCATTAAGGTTAAATGGAAGATATGATATGATTATTCTTGGTTTTGCTGATAGTTATGGATATGCTGATTTATCTTCAAATGCCATAAGTGAACTTAAGAGTTTTATAAATACTGGACAGAGTGTAATGTTTACTCACGATACATTAACTTACAGAAGTTTACCATACAGCTTAATAGACTCATCTGATAAAAGCTCTAAAAATACAACTCAAGCGTTTAGGGATGTTTTAGGACAAGCCAGATATAAAGATACCATAAATAATCCAAGTGAATTAGATGTTTATCCCCAATATAATGTAGCTACAGGAGCTTATGAAAACAGAACAATACCACATGATATTTCAAGTAATTTAAACAAAATTACCTATGGGTATACAGACGGTATTCTAAAAATGTTTGATAGCAATGCTAATGCAGGCTCATATAGTGGAGCATCTAACCAAGTATATAAAATGAATGATGGGTTAATCACTCAATATCCATTTGTATTATCAGATATTTCTGTTGCAGATACTCATTATCAGTGGTATCAATTAAATCTCGAAGATAAAGATGTGGTGCCATGGTATACCTTAAAGCCTAATGGGAATGGATATAATCAATATGATGCAAGAAATTATTATTACACCTATTCAAAAGGTAATTTGACATACTCAGGTACAGGGCATAGTGGAGGGTTCACAACGTTAGAAAAGGAACTCTTTGTAAATACAATGGTTAAGGCCTCTAGAGGAGCAAATCATGCACCTACGCTTGAGGTAACAAACTTAGATAATGATCAAGCTTTTTCTAAAAATCAAGACGAAATTAATTTTAGTGTAACTCCATCAGATATGGATAATGATAAACTTACAACAACTATAACAGTAAAAAATGCAAGTGGAAATGCAGTAGGTTCTCCTATTTCATACCCCAATAGAGCTCAAGGAACACCAATTCCGGTTTCTCTACCTAAAGATGAATATGATTTTACCCAGATGGGCGGAAAAATGACAATAGTAATAAGAACAGTTGATCCGTTAGGTGCTTATTACGAAGAAACAAGGACAGTTAATTTAGTAAATGATGCTACAATTTCATTAACTAATACTCCAGAAGTAATTAGGGGATTAGTAGGAGATAAAGTTTCTGTGAATTTAATTGCGAATGCAAATGCAGGAGGGACAAATTCTCAAATAACTGATATTAAAGTTGGAATACAAGCAAATGATAGTAAATATACTTTGGATAAGAATAGCATTTCATATGATGATGTAATGTTTAGCCCTCAGCCAAATACTCAGTCACAAGATGGGCCTATTAATGTTACTTTAAATGCAGAGGGAAATGCAAACATTCCATGTAATTTAAGTTACAATTATAACGGGAATAATAAAACAGGAGATTATTCAATTCCAATAGCAGCAAGAACAGGTCATATAAATGTTTCAGTTGTTAATCAGAATAATCAAATGATTAATGGGGGAAGTATCGCAGTAACATCTCCAGGCAATATAATATCTAGTCCTATTAGTTATAATGGAAATATAATGACTTTTGGAGATGATAGTAAGAAATTGACATCTGGTGGGTATTCATTTACATTGACTCCTCCAAGTGGATATGTTGTAGTAGGTGAGGCCACTAAAAGTTATCAACTAGGATATGATAACTCAGTACAAAATGTTCAATTTAAAGTTACAAAAGCACCTACTGTAAAACTTACTTATGAAAAAGAGGATGGATATTTAAAAGGTGATAGTGCAAATGTTCAGATAAATCTTGTAGGTGTAAAAGGTGATTCTGATGGAGAGATATCAAATATAAAACTAAGATTTTCTAACTATGATACCTCAAATATGACGCTAGATCAAAGTAATTTTACGTTTGATGATATCAGTTGTAGTCCTGAACCTCAAGGAGGGACGCAGAGTAGAAACTTGAGTGTGGATTTCTTGTCTGATGGCACTTTAAATGTCGATGGTGAGCTTAGTTATGACTTAACAGTTGAGGGAAATACCACTAGTATTACAGTTCCGTGTCCATTAACCTTTGATGTAAGGTTAGGCACAGTATCTGGATCAGTAAGTGTTATAGATCCTGTAACTAATGTTACTTCTGTAGGGAAACCTGTTGTTGTAACCTTAAAAGATAGTTCAGATAATGTTATTTCAAGTACAAGACTTACTAATGGTGCTGGAAGATATTCATTTAATAGTATAAAAACAGGTAGCTATAAAATTTCTATAGATGAAGTAGAGGGATTTACTCTAGATTCAACAAGCAAAGTAGTAGATGTTAATTATGATAATAATGCTAGAGTTTTAAACTTTAATTATACAAAGATAAATTCCACTTTAGCACATGGATTATATAATAATGGAACAATCGGAACGGGTTCTCCGAGCTTAACTAAAGAAACTTATGCTAACTTTGGAATAGACATAAAAACTTATGAGAATAATCCTAATTTAGTATTAAAGTTGGACTCAAAACTAAAGTCAATTAATGCAACTAATGAAAGTGATTTCAAAATTTATAAAGTTACAGATAACGGTACTTTAGAAGCGGTAAGTATAAGTGGCAAGATAACTAAGTTAGATAACCTAGATAAAGGATCATCCTATAG
Organism: Clostridium sp. 'White wine YQ'; assembly: GCF_028728205.1. Taxonomy (NCBI): domain Bacteria; kingdom Bacillati; phylum Bacillota; class Clostridia; order Eubacteriales; family Clostridiaceae; genus Clostridium; species Clostridium sp. 'White wine YQ'. Next base: position 27,894 of record NZ_JAQYUU010000007.1, on the reverse strand, counting down.
TATAAATTTAACTGATGTTGGGTATAAACATTATATTGTAGTATATAGTGTTAAGTTTGGAAGTGATGACACCTATACAAATACTGTTTCGACTACAGGAGTAGGGAATGTACCTGTAAATATAAATTGTGGAGATTTGCCAGATTTATTTTAAAAAAATAGAGCCGATTTACTCGGCTCTATTTTCATATAAAGATTTAAAAACTTGCAATTGTAATTTAAAAATGAAAGAATTCATTCGTTGTTGACAAGCATAAAAGTATATTCTATAATGTTTATAACTTGAAAACAGTTAGCTCGTATATACTTGGGATATGGCCAGGAGTTTCTACCGGAAACCGTAAATTTCCGACTATGGGTGAATTAATATGTAGATACTATTTGGGAATCTATTAACATATTAACTTCATCTGAGTTAATGTGTTTTTTTTATACCTAAAAATGAAGGAAAAACAGTAATTTTAGGTGATAAATTGCAGGAATTAAATCATTATTGCGAGGGAAAATTATAATTTTAGGAGGTTTGTTATGGCAAGAATATTAAAAACAGCTTATACTTTTGACGATATGCTTTTGGTACCAAATAAATCAGAGGTTTTACCTAAGGACGTAAGTCTATCTACTAATTTAACAAAAAAAATCAAACTTAATTTACCATTAATGAGTGCTGGTATGGATACTGTTACGGAATCTAAAATGGCAATTGCTATGGCTAGAGAAGGCGGTATAGGTATAATACACAAGAATATGTCAATAGAAGAACAAGCTAAAGAGGTAGATAGAGTAAAGAGACAAGAAAATGGAGTAATTACAGATCCAATATACTTGTCAGCAAATCATTCAGTTCAAGCAGCTTTAGATTTAATGGCTCAATATAGAATATCTGGTGTTCCTATAGTATCAGAAGATGGTAAACTAATAGGAATCATAACAAATAGGGATGTAGTTTTTGAAACTGACTTTGATAGAAAAATAGATGAAGTTATGACTAGAGAAAATTTAGTAACTGCTTCAGAAGGAACTACATTAGAAGAAGCTAAAGAAATTCTTAAAAAACATAAAATTGAAAAACTTCCTTTAATAGATGAAAATGGATACTTAAAAGGATTAATTACAATAAAAGATATAGAAAAAGCAAAAGAATTCCCTAATGCAGCAAAAGATTCAAAAGGAAGACTATTATGTGGAGCTGCTGTAGGTGTAACAGGTGATATGTTAGAAAGAGTTGAAGCATTAGTTAAGGCTAGTGTAGATGTTATTACAATAGATACAGCTCACGGACATTCTAAAGGCGTTCTAGAAGCAGTAAAGGAAATTAAAAAAATATATCCAGATCTTCAAGTAATAGCAGGAAATGTAGCTACGCCTGAAGCAACTAGAGATTTAATAGAAGCTGGAGCAGACTGTGTTAAAGTAGGTATTGGACCTGGATCAATCTGTACTACAAGAGTTGTAGCAGGAGTAGGTGTACCACAATTTACCGCAGTAATGGATTGTGCAGAAGAAGGATATAAATATGGAGTGCCAATAATTGCTGATGGCGGACTTAAATACTCTGGGGATATAGTAAAAGCATTAGCTGCTGGAGCATCAGTTGCAATGATGGGATCTTTATTTGCAGGATGTGAAGAAGCTCCAGGAGAGATGGAAATATATCAAGGAAGAAATTATAAAGTATATAGAGGTATGGGATCACTTGCAGCAATGCAAAAGGGTTCAAAGGATAGATATTTCCAAGAAGGAAATAAAAAATTAGTACCAGAAGGTGTTGAAGGAAGAGTAGCATATAAAGGATATGTTTCTGAAACTATTTATCAATTAATTGGTGGAATAAGATCTGGAATGGGGTATTTAGGTGCTAAGACATTTAAGGATTTATATGAAAATGCAACATTTGTAGTTCAAACATCTGCAGGATTAAGAGAAAGTCATCCTCATGATGTTAATATAACAAAAGAAGCCCCAAATTATAGTGTGAATCAGTAAACTTTAGGAGGAAATGATGAACAGAGATTTAGTTTTAATAGTTGATTTTGGTGGTCAATATAATCAGTTAATAGCAAGAAGGGTTAGAGAATGTGGTGTATACTGTGAGATTATTCCTTATACAATATCAGTAGAGACTATAAAAGAAAGAGATCCAAAAGGAATTATTTTTACAGGTGGACCAAATTCAGTTTACGGAGATGATACTCCTAAGGTAGAAGAAGGAATATTTTCATTGGGTGTTCCAGTACTTGGAATATGCTATGGAGATCAATTAATGGCTCATATATTAGGTGGAGAAGTAGCAACTGCTCCAGTTAGAGAATATGGAAAGACATTAATTAATCTAGATACAACTTCAAAACTATTCAAAGGAATAGACGCAAAAGAAACATGCTGGATGAGCCATACAGATTATGTAGCAAAAGCTCCAGCAGGATTTAGAGTAACTGCCCATACAGAAGTATGTCCAGTAGCAGCTATGGAAAACGAAGAAAAGGCTTTATATGGAGTGCAATTCCATCCAGAAGTTGAACATACACCATTTGGTAAAAAGTTATTAGAAAACTTCTTATATGAAGTATGTAATTTATCAAAATCATGGTCAATGGCATCTTTTGCAGAAGAGAAAATCAAAGAAATCAGAGAAAAAGTTGGCGATAAGAAATTATTATGTGCTCTTTCAGGTGGAGTAGATTCTTCAGTTGCAGCGGTTTTAGTACATAAAGCTGTTGGAAAGCAATTAACTTGTGTATTTGTTGATCATGGTCTTTTAAGAAAAGATGAAGGAGATCAAGTTGAACAAATATTTAGAGATGGCTTTGATATGAATCTAATAAGAGTAAATGCTCAAGATAGATTCTTAGGAAAACTAAAAGGAGTATCTGATCCTGAAACAAAGAGAAAGATAATAGGAGAAGAATTCATAAGAGTTTTTGAAGAAGAAGCTAATAAACTAGGTGAAATAGAATACCTAGTACAAGGTACTATTTATCCAGACGTCGTAGAGAGTGGAACTGGAACATCAGCAGTAATTAAAAGTCACCACAATGTAGGTGGACTTCCAGAAGATATTGAATTTAGTTTAATTGAACCACTAAGAGAACTATTTAAAGATGAAGTTAGAGCTGTAGGAGAAGAACTAGGAATACCACATCATTTAGTTTGGAGACAGCCATTCCCAGGACCAGGACTTGCAATAAGAGTACTTGGGGAAGTAACTGAGGAAAAACTTGAGATAACAAGAGAAGCAGATGCTATATTTAGAGAAGAAGTAGCATTAGCAGGTCTTGAAAGTGAAATATGGCAATACTTTGCTTGCCTTCCTAATATCCAATCTGTTGGAGTAATGGGTGATGAAAGAACATATTGTCATACAATAGCATTAAGAGCAGTAACATCTTCTGATGGAATGACTTCAAATTGGGCACATATACCATATGAAGTATTAGATAAGGTATCAAGAAGAATAGTAAATGAAGTTAAAGGAGTAAACAGAATTGTTTATGATGTAACTTCAAAGCCGCCAGCAACTATCGAGTGGGAATAAAATAAAGAAAGCCAGCAAACTCTTATAAAATAAGAGTTTGCTGTTTTTTTATGTTTAGAATCAAATTTGAGTTTTTGAAAGTATACACTGCTTTACTCAGATTATTAATTTTATGGGTTACATATATTAAATATTGAAATCAGTGCGGTTGTGATGAGATGCAGTACAGTGCATCAGCAAGACGGTCGATATCGTCATAGTTGTTAAACAGTCCTATTGAAGCTCTGACAATACCATATTCTTCACCACTTCTATATAAAGAAAACGCCTGTTCATCCGTAAGTCCAAGCAGCTCTTGTACATATAGATTAGAACCATTTGTCCCCCACGCTATATCAATGCCATATTCATATCCAAGCCAGCGTGCAAGGGTATGGTATGACATGTCCCTAAGGTTGAATGATGCAAATGGGGTTCGTGTATTGTTATATATATCGCCATACAGAATCAAATTCGGGATTTGACTTAAGCGGCTAATAAGGTGTCGGTATAGGCCTTGTTCCCATTCTTCAACATTCTTCATACCAATCTCCTGAAGAAAACGGATTGTCGCGCCAAAAGAGATGATGCCAAGGAAGTCGGGGTATCCTGACTCATACCTTTCTGGAGAATCCTTATATATTATCTTTGAATTGCTTACAAATTCAGTAATACCGGCTCCGTACATCAGCGGTTTATATTGATCTAAAAATACTTTGTCTCCCACTAGAACGCCGCCGGATTGCCCTGTGTAAAACTTATGACCGTCAAAGGACACAAAATCAATGTGGGAGGCATCGTCGTGAGGCTTCATGGTAAAGTTTTTGTGCTGTACAAGCTGTACTGCGTCAACAAGTATCTTGGCTCCGTGATTATGAGCCATTGTAGCCATATCATAAAAGGGGGGGATTATACCTGTTATGTTAGACGCTCCAGTTACAGTTACCAACTTAATCTGCCCACTGTATTGTTCAAGCTTAGCAGCATAGTCGTTCATATCCACGTTCCCTTCAGGCGTAAGGCCGACAAGCAGAGTCTTCATCTTTTCTCGGAAGGGCAGATAGTTGGCCATATGTTCCATCTTCGTTGCCAAGATGACCTGATTGGGGTCGTGTTCATAATAAACCTGGCTGAGAATGTTTATGGCTGAGGTTGTGTTAGGGGTGAAGATAACAGTATCTAGAGTGGAATCGGCACCAATAAAGTTCATTACTATATTTCTGACTTCGTTATACTTTGAGTTTAGTTGAGTTGATAAAGCATTGGGCTCATTTCCATATGAATAAATTGGTAGGGTTTTGTATAACTCTTGTATGGCTGGCTTTGCCACTAAAGGAGTCGCGGCATTATTTAAATACACCCTGCTTGTAAAGCCACAGTGGGTGTTTATAAGAGTGTCGGTTCCAAAAAAACATTTCCGTAGATTGGATATCATAAAAGTGCACTCCTTTGATACATACTGTTTTATAATATGCTTCGTATGAAAGAAATGGCACCTGATGGTAGTATTAATGATATGTTTATAATTTTTAAACAAGGTGTTATATGATGTCTCTCCATATGTGGGATATTCTGGTCAAGTTGAGCTAATTACAAAAAACAAACCCATTACAATAATACTCACTGACTCTTCTGGAAAGCTAGTGCTATATGATAAGCTTAGCTCAACTAAAGACAAACTGGTTTTACCACCTCCTGAGAAGGGATATAATCTTGTAGTAATTGGAGCAGGAGAAATATTTGTTACAGCTACTAAAGCTTGAAGTTATGCTATAAACTTTAAGAAATACATTCAGCATATAGAGATGGCATTAAAAGAATAATTTAAGCTAAGTAGTTTTAATATAACGACTTAGCTTTTTACTTTAAAAAGTTCATGAAGACTTTTTTTATTAAGAATTTGTAAAAATATTTGCTGAAATATGTAAATTATTGAACATTAAATATGTTTGGTGTATAATTTCCTCAATAAGGGAAAATAGGGGGTTTTTTAAATGTTTAATTGGAAAGATGAATACTATACTGGTGTGGATTTTATTGATGAACAACATAAGAGATTGTTCGAAATAGCAGGAAGGGCATATGATGTTTATAAAAATGATTTTATTATGGACAAGTTCGATAAAATTGTGGAAATAATTGGTGAACTTAAGGATTATACTGAATATCATTTTGGACAAGAGGAAGCTTTCATGATGAAAAATAACTATAAAAAGTTTCTATCACATAAAGTTGAGCATGATGATTTAATGAAAGACATTAATGGAATTGATTTTAACAAAATCGATAAAGATCAAGAAAGTTCATTGTTAGATTTAATTAATTTTGTTGTTGATTGGATTCAAAACCATATACTTAAAGTAGATTTAAATATGACTAAAGAAGTGATAAATTAAGCTTTTTTGAAAAAACTCATATAAATAATATTATAAAACTAGAGTAAAATAAAATTAGAAAAAATGAAAATTGTTTAAGAAACACGAACAAAATATGCCACTGTGTTATACATAACTGGTTAATTATGTGCTATAATCTAGAGTGGAATGAAAATATAATATGTTTCGGAGGTAAGAAATGAAGAAGGGATTAAGTTTTGATCTTACAAAAGCAGCACCTTTTTTAGGAGAAAAGGAAATCGGGTATTTAAGTAGTGCTGTTAAAGCTGCACATAGCGACATACATAATAAGACAGGTGCAGGAAATGATTTTTTAGGATGGGTTGACCTACCTCAAGATTATGATAAGGAAGAGTTTGGCAGAATTAAAAAGGCTGCTGAAAAAATAAAATCTGATTCTGATGTGCTAATCGTTATAGGAATAGGTGGTTCATACTTAGGAGCTAGAGCTACAATTGAAGCTTTAAACCACAGCTTTTTTAATGTGCTAAAGAAAGATGTGAGAAAAGCTCCAGCAGTATTCTATGTTGGAAATAGTATAAGTTCAACTTATTTAGCAGAGCTTTTAGAAGTAATAGAAGGTTTAGATGTTAGTGTTAATGTTATTTCAAAATCAGGTACTACTACTGAACCAGCTATAGCATTTAGAATATTTAAAGACTACATGGAAAAGAAATATGGAAAAGAAGAAGCAAAATCAAGAATTTTTGCTACAACTGATGCTAAAAGAGGAGCATTAAAATCTTTAGCTGATGCAGAAGGTTATGAAACATTTGTAATTCCTGATGATGTTGGAGGAAGATACTCAGTATTAACTGCAGTAGGATTACTTCCAATAGCTGCTAGTGGAATTTCAATTGATGAATTAATGGAAGGTGCTAATGATGCAAGAGTAGCATATAGCAATGAAAATTTATTAGAAAATGATTGTTACAAATATGCAGTTGCAAGAAATGCTTTATATAATAAAGGAAAAACTACTGAAATATTAGTTAACTATGAGCCAGCTTTACAATATTTTGGTGAATGGTGGAAACAATTATACGGAGAATCTGAAGGAAAAGATGGTAAAGGTATATTCCCAGCTTCAGTTAACTTCTCAACTGATTTACACTCAATGGGACAATATATTCAAGATGGTTTAAGAAACATTTTTGAAACAGTTATAAATGTTGAAAAGGCAAAGAAAGAAGTTACTATAGAAGAATCAGCTGAAAATGTTGATGGATTAAACTTCCTTGCTGGAAATACAATGGACTTTGTAAATAAAAAAGCATTCCAAGGTACTGTACTAGCTCATAATGATGGAGGAGTACCAAACCTTGTTGTCAATGTTCCAGAATTAAATGCTTATTATTTCGGACAACTTATTTACTTCTTTGAAAAAGCTTGTGGAATAAGTGGATATTTATTAGGAATCAATCCATTTGATCAACCTGGTGTTGAAGCATATAAGAAAAATATGTTTGCACTTTTAGGAAAACCAGGCTTCGAAGATCTTAAAGCTGAATTAGAAAACAGATTATAATAATTATGCGTATATTAGTGGATGCAGATGGTTGTCCAGGTAGAAGTATAATAGAAAAGCTAGCAGGGGAATATAATATTCCCCTCTTCTTATATTGTGATATAAATCATAATATAACATTAAGCTATGGCGAAGTAGTAGTTCTGGATAAAGGATATCAGAGTGTTGATATGTGTATTGCAAACAAATGTATAAAAGGGGATCTTGTAATTACACAAGATTATGGTTTAGCTTCATTAATATTAGGTAAGGGTGGAATCCCCATAAACCCTAATGGAATGATATATACGAATGAAAATATTGATAGACTACTTTTTGAAAGACACTTGTCAGCTAAAGCGAGAAGAGCTGGCGGAAAAACTTCAAATCATAGAAAAAGAACTTCTAATGATGATGAGATGCTATATAAAAGTATAGAGAAAATAATAAAGAATTCTATGGAAAATTCGACTTATTAGTCGAATTTTTTTTATTTATAATATCTTTACCAAAAATATGTGGATTTTCAATGGAAAATATATACTTGTTTATCTAGCAATAGACAATAAAATCATTTACAATGTATATATGGAATAATAGATGGAGTAAATAAGAGAGGTTTTGGGCTATGGATGAGATCTTATTAAAATTTAATAGAGTTAATCCTATAAATAAAGAGGAATCTATAGAAATTAGGGTTGAGAATAATACCAATAAGGATTTAGAATATAAATTTATGCTTGGCTATCAAGGAATTTGGACAACATTAAGAGATTTTTCAGAGGATACAATTTATAATTGGACAGCTCATGAAGAAGGGAATTATATTATAATGATTCAGGGAAAACAAAAGGAATCTATAAAACCTTTCGATTTCATGTGTAAGGGTGAAATAGTAGTTGGAGATGAAGTGGAAAAGCTAATTAAAAACACATATGTAAGTGCTGAAGAATTAACTATTGGGGAAAAATTAATAATCGAAGTGGAAACATCAAAAAGTCCAGTGCTTTTTCGATATTGGAAAAATGGTGAGAGAGGCTGGGAACTTATAAAGGATTATGGAACAGACAATAAACTAATCTTTACTGCAGTGGAAGCTGGAAAACAAGAAATTTTAGTTGAGTGTAAGGAACCAGCATCTGAGAATAGTTTCGATGATTATTATTCAGTTAAGTATAAAGTAATTGAACGTGGTTCAGTAGAAATAATAAATTTCAAATGCTTAACAGAAGATTTATTATGTGATGAAGAATTAATATTCCAAGTAGAAGCATCAAGTCCAGAAAATTCATCAGTTCTTTATAAGTTTGTAAAAATAGATAAAGAAGGCAAAGCTATTTGTGTTCAAGATTATTCCTCTAAAACCTTGGTGACATTTTCTGAGCAGGAACCTGGAGAATATAAAATCCTCTGCTTGGCTAAGGATATATATTCAAATAAGGAATATGACGATAGAGCACTTATGGTATATAATGTTAAGCCATATAACCCTATTATTATTAAGGAATTTACAACTGATTTAGCATCTCCTCAAATTTCTGGAACGTCGATACTTTTAAGAGCTTTTGTTGAAGGTGGAAGGAAAGTATTGTATAGATTTAAAATAGACGGGAATTATGGAGAAGATAGTGGATATATTCGTAATTCCACCTATCTTTGGAAAACTAATTTTCAAGGAGAATATAAAATAACTTTATATGTAAAAGATATAACTTATAATGGGGAATATGAAGATTCAAAGACAATAGAATATTATATAGATAAAAAGAGTTCACAAGTAATTAAAATTATGGACGTAGTTTTAGACAAAGAAAGTGATTATCTTGTTGGAGAACCTGTAAATATAAAGGTAATGGCAGAAGGTGGATCTTCACTTAAATATGCATTTATAGTATATAAGGACAAGAAGGAAATTGAACAAGTTAATTATGGGAATAACAATTGGGTGAACTTTACTCCTGAAAAATCTGGAGAATATGAATTAGAAATTCGAATTAAGGATAAATATTCATCAAAAGAATACGATACTCATAATATAGTGTATTTTGATGTAATGGATTATTTGCCTGGAAAAGTAGATTATATTTTACTTCCAGCTAAAGAATATCATACAGTTGGAGATGATATTGAATTAGAAACCATAGCTCAAAATACTGGTGAAACATTAATAAAGTATGTTATAAAAATAAATGGACAATTAGTAGAAGAAACTGAATTTGTTAAAAATAAGAAATTTAAGTTTAACCCCAAGATTCCAGGAAAATATACTTTTGAAATTTATGCTAAAAATGTTCAATGTAAAGAAGAGTTTGATACTAAGAAAGAGTTTCATATATATATAAATGAAGCACCACCGATAATAGGAACCAAAATTATTTGTGATAAGAAGGATTTTAAGGCAAAGGAAGAAATCACTTTTAAGGTTGAATGTCAGGGTGGAAAAGAAGTATGCTATGAATTCTATCTAATGAATAAAGGAAATTGGATAAGAAAGCAAGCTTATAGTAGAAAATCATTCTTTGGATTTATCCCATTTTCTTCTGGAAATTACAAGATTTTAGTATTAACTAGAAGCTATCATAAAAGAATTGCATATGAGGATTATGATATAATGGAATTAAAGGTTACAGACTAATAGTTATAATAGATTTTTATAAATAGCTAAGGAGAACAAATATGAAAGTTGATAAACCAGAGCAAGTATTAGCAATGACCATGATGTCATCAGTTCTAAAACAAGTTGGTGGAGATTTAGATAGCGGAACATTTGATTTACTTTATCAAAGTATACTTGAAAGTATGGATAAAGGGAATAATAATGATATATTAGATGCATTAAATAGCCAATTAGGACAAAGGATAGATAGTAAATCATTGTCACTTGAAGATTTGAATAATTTAAAATCAATGGTTGGATTAAATATAGGTGGAGCAGATTCAACATATACTGGAACTAATGCTAGTCGTATTGAGATTGAAAATGCAATTGAGAGTGCCTCTAAAAAATTTGGAGTAGATTCTAATTTAATTAGATCTATTATAAAACAAGAGTCTAACTTTAATCCAAATGCTAAATCAGGTGCGGGGGCTATGGGATTAATGCAGCTTATGCCATTTAACTGTACAGGTTTAAAAAATCCTTATGATGTTCAAGAGAATATCGATAGAGGAACAAGTATGATAAAAGATGCACTAGACAAATATAAAAACATAGATATGGCATTAATGTCATATAATGCGGGAAGTGGAACTATGCAAAGAAGAGGAGTAAATTCTCCAGATGATTTATATAAAATGCCTGCAGAAACACAAAATTATGTAACAAAAATAAAAGGTTATTATAGAAACGGATTTTAAACTCAGCTAAAGCTGAGTTTTTTTTATAAAGTATAAAATTGCTAGATATTTAGGTATATGTTATAATTTTCAGAGTTTATACTATATGTAATGCAGTATATATACTATTGTAGAAGAGGTGATAGTTATGGAAAGATTAGATAAGATACTTTCAAATTTAGGATATGGGAGTAGAAAAGAGATAAAGGCAATTATAAAAAAGGGATTAGTTAAAATTGATGGAGAAATTGCAAAAGATAATTCATTGCAAGTTGACCCAGAGAAATCTCAAATAATAATAAATGGTGAAGAGATTATTTATAAAAAATACATTTATTTAATGATGAATAAACCAGCAGGAGTAGTATCAGCAACCTTTGATAAATATGATGAAACAGTTATAGATTTATTATATCCAGAAGATGCAATATTTGAGCCATTTCCAGTAGGAAGATTGGATAAAGACACTGTTGGATTATTGTTACTAACAAATGATGGGGAACTAAACCATAAACTTATTTCTCCTAAATATCATGTTGATAAGATATATTATGCAAAAATAAATAAGGTAGTAAACGAAAAGGATATTGAAGCTTTTGAAAAAGGAATAACATTAGATGATGGATATAAGTGTATGAGTGCAAAATTGCAAGTTTTATCATCAAATGATGAAGGATCTGAAGTATATGTAACATTACAAGAAGGGAAATATCATCAGGTTAAACGAATGTTTGAGAGTGTAGATAAAAAAGTAGTATATCTTAGAAGGATAGAATTCGGAGGGTTATCCCTTGATGAAACATTGGAAGAAGGGGAATATAGGGAACTATCTGAAGAGGAATTAGAAGTATTAAGGGGATAGTTACGAACGTTTACAGAGAATGAATTAAAATCATTCATATTTCGAGGTTTGTACAACTTTTTTTTCAAAAATGACTTGCAATTACATAAATCATACCCTATAATAAATTTGCAAGGATAAATAAAAGGAATAAATAGCCCCCTTTTTATTTATTGCTTATTGCTAAAGCGCAACCTAGCCCCAAGGGTTGCGTTTTTTTGCGCAAGTTTTGCTTTACTACACTAAATTATTAAAATATAATTATATATAGTGCAAAAATCATATTATATCTCATGTAACTCTTAGCTTAAACGTCTAAGAGCCCAAGCAAATTGTGAATTCTTGAATGATTTATATATATGAAAAAGTATAAATTTTATATAGATAAAGGAGTAAGTCTATGAGTAATTTTAGCTCGAATTTAAAAAGTAAAGAAATGGATTTTTTGATGAAGGCGATATTGAGCCTTAAAGATGAAGAGGAATGTTATAGATTTTTTGAGGATATATGTACAATTAATGAAATCAAAGCAATCGAACAAAGACTTCAAGTAGCTAAAATGTTGAAAGATGGTAAAACATATACTGAGGTTGCAAAGAAAACAGGTGCAAGTACAGCAACCATAAGTAGAGTAAATAAATGCATTAATTATGGTAGTGATGGGTATAACATAGTTCTAAAAAGAATAGAAGAATAGATATAGGTTTTTTATAGGAACCTTAACTTATTCTTACATAAATAAGTTATTAGTTGAACTTAAAACCCTATAAATGTTTCTTATTGTAAAATTATAATAAAAAACTTAAGTTGTATATGCAGGTATGTTATAATTAGATAAGGTCTATAATGAAAAGAGGAATAAATGTTCCTCTTTTTGATGTTTTAAGGAGTGATAAGATGGATCTTAAAAAATTATTAAATAGCGAACAATATAAAGCGGCTACAGCAGTAGACGGTCAGGTTTTAATATTAGCAGGTGCAGGCTCAGGAAAAACAAGAGTTTTAACTCATAGAATAGCATATATGATTGGTGATAAAAATATACCTTCATATAATATTTTAGCAATAACATTTACAAATAAAGCAGCAGGAGAAATGAGAGAAAGAGTTAAGGCATTAATTGGTGATGAAGCTGATAATATGTGGATATCAACCTTCCACTCTTCTTGTGTTAGGATTTTAAGAAGAGAAATAGAAAAGTTAGGATATAAAAAAGACTTTACTATATACGATTCTTACGATCAAAAAGCATTAGTAAAGCAATGCATGAAAGAGCTTAACATAAATGATAAAGATATTGAAGAAAACGAAGTTCTATCTAAAATAGGAAAAGCAAAAGATAATTTGCAAACTTCAGCTATGTTTATGAGAGAACATCAACATAACTTTAGAGAAGAGAAAATTGCTAGAGTTTATGAACTTTATCAGAAAAGGTTAAAGGATAATAATGCACTGGATTTTGATGATTTAATCTTTAAAACTGTAGAGTTATTTAAAAAAGAACCAGAGGTATTAGAATTTTACCAAAGAAAATTTAAATATATTATGGTAGATGAGTATCAAGATACAAATAAATCACAATATGAATTTATTAAGCTATTAGCTAATAAACATAAAAATATCTGTGTAGTTGGTGATGATGATCAGTGTATATATCAATGGAGAGGTGCAGATATTAGAAATATACTTGATTTTGAAAAAGATTATCCAGATTGTAAGATAATAAAACTAGAACAAAACTACAGAAGTATGGGAAACATACTTGAGGCAGCAAACTATGTAATTAGAAACAACAGTGAGAGAAAGAACAAGATATTAAGAACAGAAGCCGAAAATGGAGAAAAGATTAAAATCTATAGAGCTTTTTCTGATAATGATGAAAGTAGCTTTGTTGCATCAGTAATTGAAAAAGGGAAAAAAGAAGATAAAAATTATAGAGATTTTGCAGTATTATATAGAACAAATGCTCAATCACGTATTTTTGAAGATACATTTATAAAAAGAGGTATTCCATATAGATTAATAGGTGGACTAAAGTTCTATGATAGAAAAGAAATTAAAGATATAATGGCTTACTTAAAGGTAATTTGTAATCCAACTGATAGCATAAATTTAAGAAGAATAGTAAATGTTCCTAAGAGAAGCATAGGAGATGCAACAGTTGAAAAAGTTATGGAGTTTGCAAATGAGAACGACATATCTTTATTCGATGCACTACTGGAAGCAGAAAATATTTCAAGCTTATCAGCTAGAAATATAACAGCCATAAATAAGTTTACTTCAATTATGGAAGAATTAATAGAATATAGTGAAACATTAACAGTATCACATTTAATTGAAGATATACTAAAGAATACTGGTTATATAGAAGATCTTAAAAATTCTAAGAATCCAGAAGATTTAAGCAGGGTAGAGAATCTAGAGGAATTAGTATCAGCAGCAGTAGATTTTGAAAAAAATGACGAAGATAAAACTTTGGGAGCATTTTTGGAAAAGGTTGCATTGGTTCAAGATGTAGATAATTTTGATGTGGATGCAGATTCGGTAGTGTTAATGACAGTTCACTCAGCAAAAGGGTTAGAATTCCCTACAGTTTTTATGGTAGGTATGGAAAATGGCATATTTCCTGGGCAATCTTCTTTTAACTCAGAAAAAGAAATGGAAGAGTCAAGAAGACTATGTTATGTAGGAATTACAAGAGCAAAGGAAATACTATATATGACTTCTGCAGAAGTAAGAAGAGTATTCGGTAGAAGTGTTGCTTATCCTCAATCAGATTTTATTGCAGAAATACCAGCTGCTTTAAAAGAAGTGGTGAATTTACAAAGGCCTAGTGGAAGTTTCTCACAAGGAAATTCAGCTTATGTGCAATATAATAGAGGATATAATAATCCACATTCGTTAAGAGGTTCAGGTAGTACTTATGAAAATCCATTAGAAGCAGCTAAAAAGTTAAAAGAAACTTTGGAGGGAAGCAGTGGGAAGATGCTTACTAAAAAAGAAGTATCTCTTGGAAGAAAGGTAAAGCATTCTAAATTTGGAATAGGGTCTATAGTGAGTGTTTCTGAAAGTGGAGATGATTTGAAATTAACAATAGCCTTTGATTCGCAAGGAATAAAAAGCTTGTTATTAAGCATAGCTCCGCTAGAATTACTATAAAGAATATAACCTCAAAATTAGGAGGAATATAATATGGACAAAAAAGAAAGAATGGAACAGTTAGCTGATGAATTAAATAGATATGCCTATGAATATTATGCATTAGCTAATCCTACGGTTTCAGATAAGGAATATGATAAAAAATATGATGAGTTAGTTACCCTAGAAAAAGAAACAGGTATGGTATTAAGTTATTCACCAACTCAGAGGGTTGGTGATGTGATTTTGCCGGAGTTTAATAAGTATTCACATAAGGCAAAGTTATGGAGCTTAGATAAAGCTCAAAGTATAGATGAACTTAGGGAATGGCATAATAGAAACATTAAATTCATTAATGACTATAATAGAACTGCAATTGAAAAGCTACAAGATATAAAATATGTAGTCACCAAAAAGTTTGATGGACTTACCCTTAACTTAACATATAATAAGGAGGGTATACTTGAAGCAGCAGCAACAAGGGGAACGGGCGAAATAGGTGAAGAGGTTACAGCACAAGCAAAGACGATAAAAAGAATACCTTTAAAGGTGCAGTATGATAATGTATTTGAAATACATGGGGAAGCAATCATGACTAAAGAAGCTTTCGAAGAATACAATAAATATGCTTCAGTTCCGTTGAAAAACTTGAGGAATGGTGCAGCAGGTGCATTAAGAAACCTAAATGTTAGGGAAACAGCCAAAAGAAATTTGTCAGCATTTTTCTATGATATTGGATACAATCAAGGACAACCATTTACATCCTATCAGCAAATGCTTGGTTTTATTAAAGAAAAAGGATTTCCTGTTGATGAGTACATTAGAGTATGCAGCAATATGGAAGAAATAGAAAAAGAAATAAAATTCATTGAGGAAATTAGGTTCGATTTAAATTATGACATAGATGGAGTAGTTATAGCAATTGATGATATAAGAACTAGAGAATTATTAGGATATACTATTAAGTTCCCTAAATGGGCAATTGCTTATAAGTTCGAGGCTCAAGAAGCAACAACCACATTAACAGATGTAATTTGGAATGTTGGAAGAAGTGGAAGAGTATCACCTACAGCGGTGCTTGAACCAGTGGAACTTGCGGGCGTTACAGTAAGACGAGCTACCTTGAATAATATGGATGATATTGCGAGAAAAGGTGTTCGAATAGGAGCAGAGGTATTTGTAAGAAGAAGTAATGATGTTATTCCAGAAATAATGGGTGTTGTAGAAAGCTCATTAGAAAAGAGTACTGAGATTAATCCTCCTAGTGAGTGTCCAGCTTGTGGTGGTCATCTTATTTTAGATGGTGCACATTATTTTTGTGATAATACTTTAGCATGTAAGCCGCAATTGGTGAAAACTATTGTGCACTTTGCTTCAAGGGAAGCTATGAACATAGAAGGATTTTCAGAGAAAACAGCAGAGCAATTATTTGAAAAGCTAGATATTAAATCTATCTCTGATTTATATAAACTGAAAAAAGAAGAATTATTAGGTCTAGAAAAGTTCGGGAATAAAAAGGCAGAAAACTTATTAAACTCAATTGAAAAGAGTAAAGAATGTGAGCTTTATGCATTTATATATGCACTAGGAATACCAAACGTAGGTGTTAAAACATCAAAAGATTTAGTGAAGAGATTTAAGACCTTAGACGGGATTATTAATGCTAAGCTTGAAGAACTATTGGAAGTGCCTGATATTGGAGAAATAGTAGCAAAATGTATTGTGGAATTTTTTAAAGAACAATTAGCCATAAATACAATAAACGAATTAATTAAGCTTGGAGTTAATCCATACTACGAAGAACTTGAAATACGTGAGAACTTATTTGAAGGCAAAACAGTTGTTGTAACTGGAACCTTAAAGAGTTATTCAAGAACTGAAATAAAGGATAAGTTAGAAAGCTTAGGAGCAAAAGTTTCAGGAAGTGTAAGTAAAAAGACAGACTACGTTATTGCTGGAGAAGAGGCTGGTTCAAAATTAACTAAAGCCCAAGACTTAGGAGTTGCTGTCATTTCAGAGGAAGATTTTGAGGAGATGATAAAATGAGAAGAATAATAAATATTCTTGGTTTTATTTCAGCAATAGTTACAACAGTGGTTATCGTTGCAACATTTCTTACATCATATAGATTTATATATATTAACGAGATATTTAGTGGATACTATCCAATACAGCTTACAATGATGGTGACAATGCTTATTTGGGCTATTAGATTTTGGTTAAATAATAGCGGGAAAAGAAAATATATATATACAATGATTTGTCTTATGCTATCAATTGTTTCATTTATTTTCGCTAATAGTAGCATAGTAAAATAAGTTAATATATGGTAAAATTAACATAAAGCTTAAGAACATATTGTTTTATGATGGTTAGAGGATATGTAAAATATTAAGGCTTAAAGCATTAATTTTATTAATACTTTGGGCCTTTTTATGTAATAGTTTTATTGTAAAATAAGGGGGAAAATATGAAGCATATAAAAAAAGCAGTATTAAGTATGACAGTTTTAACAACTTTACTATTTGTAGGCTGTAATACAAAACAACAGTCAAGTCCGATTGCTAATGATGATTCAAAATCAGTGGAAAAGATTATTAAAAATTTTAAAGGGCTTGATTTAGAAAAGGAAAAACTTGATTTAAATATTGAGGGTAAAAAAATGGATTTATCATTACCTATATATACAGAGAAGAATAGGTACTACATTCCATTAACAGAACTAGTTGAGAGATTACAAGGGAAAATAAGTGAAGAAGATGGATTAATTAAGGTAAACATCTTAAATGAAGAAATAAAGATAAATAAAAGTTCTAATTCATATGTAGATAAAGACAATCAAGAAAAAAAGTTCAAGAAACCTTTGATTGAAAAAGATGGGGTAATATATATAACCTTTAATGATTTTTCCAAGGCTTTTAATATGGTAAGTAGATGGAATGATAAGGAAAAAAGTATAAAAGCATATAAAAGCAGAAAGAAAACCGACTACCCTAAATATCAGAAAAAGATAGATACCTATGGATTTATTAGACTAGAAGATGTATCTATTGATAAGGATGATGAGGGTTCATTATATTATGAGACACTTAGAGTTATTGGAGATGATTTAGGAGGGCGAGGAGTTCCTTTTTCTGTAGCATGGATACCTAAATTTGAGGATCCATCAAAAAATATAGAAATTGACCCTGCTAAAAACTATGATATGAATACTAGCGAGTTAGTTTATACATTAGACTATTTAGAAAATAAGGGCGGAATAATTGGATTACATGGGTATACCCATCAAAGAGGTAAAGATGCAAGTGGAATAGGAGCCGAATTTGGACCTGAAAACCCGGATGTAGGAGATATGGTAGAGAGAGTTAAGAAGGCAAAGGAGCTTGCAAAAGAAATGGATATAGAACCAGGATTTTTTGAAGCCCCTCATTATAAGATAACAAAAAAACAAAATGATGCTTTAGAAGATTATTTTAAAGTTATATATAATCCTTATAAGAATGAAAATGGAGCAGAATTAAATACGTCAAATATTTATAGAAGGCCAAATGGAAAAAGTCTTTATATAGGGACTCCTCTAGATTATGTTCATGGAGAAGATAATGGAGATATAATTAAAAATAAGATAATGCATCTTCCAAAAGGAGTGATGGCTAGCTTATTCTTTCATCCGCGTTTAGAAATGAAGTATATTAAATTTAATGAGGATACTGATGGTTATCCAGATTATGAACAAGATAAAAATTCTGTATTAAATAAAATTATAGATTCATTACAGGATAAGGGATATGATATGAAAGATATAAGAAGTCTTTAGGAATAAATGAAAAGAGCTTGAGAAATCAAGCTCTTTTCATTTATATAGACTCATTTTTACTATTAATATCTTGTTCAGGATCACTAATTTTTATTTGCGCATTACGCTCAACAAGAAGATAAATATTTTGAGTTAACTTTTCTAATAAATAATTTTGATATTTAATTTGAGAGTAAGCTTGTTTAGCCACTATAAATCCCCAAATAGCAACAAACATTACAGTTACCATAGATAATATGCCTAATATTTCCAATAATATTGTCATTTTAATACCTCCAGAAAAAACCTAGTAATATTATACCATGAATGACCAAAAAATAAATTAATTTTATATTTATTATATTTATAATTATCTACATTTCAATATTTTTATGCGTTTAAGTTTAAGAATTATATATATGGCAATAATCAAAAAAGAAAATATTTTAGAAAAGGAGGAGAGTTTAGTTGAAAAAGTTTATATGTATTTTAATTTTTATTATAATGTCTTTTCAATTAATTAGTTGTGAAAAGGTACAAGAGACTAAGGAATATGGCTCTCCAAGTAACAGAATTAATTATGGAGTATCAAATATTCCAAATAATTTAAGCTCTTATGATGATGAGGTAACAAGAACATTAATGGGAGCTTTATTTGAAGGATTAGTTTATAAAAGTTCTGATGGGAAAATAGTTCCTCAATTAAGTGATAGTTATTCGGTTGATAAAAATCAACTAGAATATACATTTAAGATAAGGAGAGATATTTACTGGAGTAATGGCGAGAAAATAACTTCCGCGGATTTTGTTAATTTCTTTAAAGAATATGTGGATAATTGTAAGAGTTTAGACGACTTAAAAGAATTATCAGCTATATATGGAATAAAAGAATATTTTACTAATAAAAAAGATTTTAACAAGACTGTAGCTATAATGTCTAATGGGGAATATTTAAAAATAAGATTAAACTTTAAAGATGACAATTTTATATCTGCACTAACTTCACCAAAATATAAACTAAGAAAAGACTTTACAAAGTTGAAAGATTACAGGAATAGTTTTAAGGATATTATATACTCAGGATCATATAAGATATCTGATGTAAAAGAAAATATAGTTACATTAGAAAAAAATAAATATTATTATAATAAGGATAAAGGGGTTAACTCAATAAATCTTGTAATCCAAAATAATAGTGAATATGCATTAGCAAGTTTTGAAACTAATAAAATAGACATAATGGAAGAACCTCCTATTAATTATTTACAGAAATTGAGGGAAAGGCAAGAAGTTATAGAATATCCATATAATGACGTGAAATTTATAGCGTATAATTGTGATGTGAAAAATCCATTTTCAGATGGTAAGCTTAGAGAAGATTTTTACGAATATATACAAGGTTTAATTTCTGATAATAAATTTAGTGAGCGGATATCTGGGACACAAGTATTAAGTTTCAGCGATAATAGTGAAAAAGAAGGAAAAAGTTTAAGAAGTGAACCTAAAAGCTCACTTATGGAATTGAAGAGTGTAACAATATATGCTGAAGATAATGATACAAATAAGGAGTTTCTTAAATACGTGACAGAAGAAGCAAAAAAAGATAACTTGATTATATATTACAAACTTTTTACTATGGATGACCTTATTGAGGAACTGAAAAAAGGTAATTATTCAATGTATATAGATGATTTTGATGAAGATAGTGGCATGACAAATAAATTTACGGAAGAATCGTTAAAAAGCTCTAAGGAAAGCGGAAACTTAAGTAAAAGTCAAGTTTTAGAAAATTCTAAAAAAGATTTTATTAGGGTTCCAATGTTTAGAAAAAACAAGATTATAGTTAAAAAATCGTATATCCAAGAAATTGAAGAAGATTTTTATGGAGATGTGATACTTAACAGCTTGAAGCTTATGAACAATACCTCTGTTTGATTAGGAAACTTAATTTATTCTCACATAAATAAGTTATTAGTTGAACTTAAAACCCTATAATTAAAATAAAATTTCGAAATAGTTTTATTCTATTTCGAAATTCTATTTTGTTATTCATAAATATCAGAAATATCATCTATATATGGGATGTTTGTGATTTTCTTTTTAAATAGAAGTATTATTATAAAATAAATCATCATATTTTTTTCGGAATAGAAAGTATTTTTTACAGAATCAAAGCTTTCTTTCTTTTTGGAATAAGTTACTTCTTTATTGAAAATAGGAAATAAACCAGTTAGTTCAAAAGATGGTGAGTTTGGAATAGTAAAATAATTTTCGTCTAGCATCTCATCGGATCTTAATGAACATTTTCTATATCTTTCAGGCGAATCGATATTTGGAGCCTTAGGCCAAGAAGTAACAAGGGGTCCATTTACCATAACTTCTTTATAAATAGAGGAAATTATAGTCTCTAGTTCGTCATTCTCTGAGATTTCAGAATATAGCATTCCGTGAACAATGTAATTAATTATCTCACTTGAAGGATATGAAATATTCTTTTTATCAGAGTTTTTAATATATAAAGAATTTTTAGGACTATACATAGAAATTTGTTTTTCAGATATTTTTAAGAAATCATCTTTAGTTTCATGATAATTTGTAATGTTATAAAGAAGATATAAGTTTATTCCATATATACTTATAGCTTCAATATTATCATTGTTAAAAGTACCTGAATTTAAATTATCTTTAATTAAATCCATAAGATTAAGTAATAATTCTTTTGCATCTTCATTTTCAGAATAATTATAGAAGGTACTTAATGCTAAGCATACCTTACAGGATTCATTAAAGGATAGCTCATATAAGTTCTCCTTAAAATCTAAAAGCATTTTTAGTATATCCAGTGAAAAATCTTTGTAACTTAATGAGTCTTCATCACTAGGACATAGTTTCCAATATAAATAGTAAGCATTCATCATAAAAGCTTGATCTGAATACTTAAATTTTTCATTTTTATTTGATAGTTCAATGTTTTCGGTAGAATTTATTTTTTTATCCACAAATACTCCGAGAGAATTGCGTAGATATGTTGAATAAAATTCTAATTGATGTTTAGCTAATCTTTTGTATACTTTTGAATACTTAAATAAATCTTCATCGTTATTCTCATAAAGTGAATAGTGGTCAGAAAGTTCCAGTATGCATAAAGTCATTAATGCATTCGAAATAGCTGGAACCTCTTTTTTAAAAGACTCTTCATCCCATGCTAAAGAATTTTTTGCAGCTGGTTTAGGAGATCCTTTTTTATATACGCAAACAAGTGGAGAATAGTTACTAAATATGTTATCATCAGTATTATCTGAGTGTTTTTTATGTGATTTTGTGGTGTGAACTATTCCGCATTTTGAATTAAGAACAATATTGTTTAAAGCTTCTTTCGAAAAGAAAAAGAGTTGATGCTGTATTTGTTCTAAGGAAATACGATTCATTCTGAAAAAAGGACCGATATATCTCAAATTCATTTCCACCTCTTAAATTAATCCTTATATAATTAATATGAAGTAATAGAAGAAAAGTTGCATAAGGTTTGCTAAAATAAAAAATAAGGTGGAAAATTAAGAAATATTCTATAAATAATTTATATTTCGTTAAAGTAATTCATATACAATTATATATTAATAAGTAGTAAAATAATACAGGAAGGTGATTAGATGAGAATAGATGGAAGAAAAAATGAACAAATAAGACATGTAAAAATTACAAGAAATTATACTAAGTATGCTGAAGGTTCAGTATTAATTGAAGTTGGAGAAACAAAAGTATTATGTAATGCATCAATTGAAGAAAAGGTTCCACCATTCTTAAAAGGTTCAGGAGAAGGATGGATAACAGCAGAATATAATATGTTGCCAAGGGCAACACATACAAGAAAAGTTAGAGATATTGCAAAATTGAAGTTAGATGGTAGAACTATGGAGATACAAAGATTAATAGGAAGAGCACTTAGATCTGTAGTTGACTTAAAAGCATTAGGTGAAAAGACTATATGGATTGATTGTGATGTAATTCAAGCAGATGGCGGGACTAGAACGTCATCAATAACGGGAGCCTTTGTTGCATTGGTAGATGCGATAAATAAGCTTCATAAAGCCCATCCTTTTGAGATTTATCCAATAAGAAATTTTGTTACAGCAGTTAGCGTTGGAATTGTAAATGATGAAAAATATATAGATTTATGTTATGAAGAAGATTCTAAAGCTAAAGTAGATATGAATATAGTGATGACAGATTCAGGTGAATTTGTGGAAGTTCAAGGAACTGGTGAAGAGGCTCCGTTTAATAGAGAAGAATTAAATTCACTTCTTTCACTAGGTGAGAAGGGCGTTAAACAAATGATAACAGCACAAAAAGATGCATTAAAAATGGATGCACTTTGGATTGGTACTGGAGATAGAGGGTAGGAAGAAGTTATGAAGAAACTAGTGTTAGCAACAAATAACAAGAATAAAGTTAAAGAAATAAAAGAAATTTTAAGTGCATTTAATTTGAATATAGTAACTTTAAAAGATTTAAATATAGATGTGGATGTAGAAGAGAATGGTACATCTTTTGATGAAAATGCATTAATAAAGGCAAGTGCTATTGCAGATATATTAATTAGTAAAGGCTATGATGACTTTATTGTATTATCTGATGATTCTGGCTTAGAAGTTGATTATTTAGATGGAGAACCAGGTATATTTTCTGCTAGATATGCAGGTAATCATGGAGATGATGAGGCGAATAACATAAAATTATTAGATAAGTTAAAGAATGTTCCGAAAGAAAAAAGAAAAGCTAAGTTTAGATGTTCCATTGCGATAATAAATAATTTAGGAGAAAATAAAGTAGTTCAAGGTGAGGTTCAGGGGATTATATTAAATGAACCTCTTGGAAGTAGTGGATTTGGATACGATCCGTTATTCTATTATGAACCCTTTAATAAAACTTTTGCGCAGTTATCTCCAGAGGAAAAAAATAAAGTTAGTCATAGGGCTAAGGCTTTAATAAAATTAAAAGAAGAAATGACTAGTTTTGTTTAGGTAGGTGTAAATATGTTAATAGCGGTAGTTTCAGACACACATAGAGCTGAAGTATATATAAATAAGGTTAAAGAACTCATTAAGAATGCAGATGTTCTTATACATTTAGGAGATAATATAGCTGATTTGTATGAAATCAGTCAAGGATTTATAGGGAAGATCTTTGGAGTTAAAGGGAATTGTGACTTTGAAACAGAAATCCCTAGAGAGAGAATTATTCAAATAGAAGATAAAAAGTTTTTACTTACACATGGAGATAAGTATCAAGTAAAATATGATAATAGACTTTTGAACTATGCAGCAATGGAAAATCAAGTAGACGTAGTGCTTTATGGACATACTCATATGCCGTTAATAGAAGAAATTAATGGTATATATTTTATTAACCCAGGAAGTCCATCATTGCCAAGAGGAAACAGTAGGACGATTGCGTTTATTGAAGTTGAAAAAGGAAAACCTATATATCCATATCTATATAAAATATAAGTATTTTACATAATATTTCATACTCAAATTTCAATATTAAACGCTAATTTTTAAGTAGATATTATACTCATTAACAATGTAAAAATTAATACTTGTCATAATCTATGAAAAAAATGATAAAAAGGGTATTGACTGATTTAATTATATCGTGTAGAATAATCATTGTCGCTGAAAGGTGGCAACAACATTTCGGGGTGTAGCGCAGATGGGAGCGCGCGTGGTTTGGGACCATGAGGTCGCAGGTTCAATCCCTGTCACCCCGACCACACTTGCGGGTGTAGCTCAATGGTAGAGCCCTAGCCTTCCAAGCTAGTTACGTGAGTTCGATTCTCATCACCCGCTCCAAAAAAAATCTTGACACATGATTTTTTTGGTGGTAAAATTTAATTCGTTGTTTTTAATGCGTTTTTAGCTCAGCTGGATAGAGCAACGCCCTTCTAAGGCGTGGGCCAGGGGTTCGAATCCCTTAAAACGCACCATTATTCACCATTAGCTCAGTTGGTAGAGCACCTGACTCTTAATCAGGGTGTCCCCGGTTCGAACCCGTGATGGTGCACCATTTCTGGTGAACGTAGTTCAGTTGGTAGAGCGCCAGATTGTGGTTCTGGTTGTCGTGGGTTCGAGTCCCATCGTTCACCCCATATTGGGATGTCGCCAAGTGGTAAGGCACCGCACTTTGACTGCGGTATTCGTAGGTTCAAATCCTGCCATCCCAGCCAATACGGTTTACTAGCTCAGTCGGTAGAGCACATGACTTTTAATCATGGTGTCCGGGGTTCGATTCCCCGGTAAGCCACCAATAAAAAAATGCAGGTGTGGCGGAATTGGCAGACGCACTAGACTTAGGATCTAGCGCCCACGGCGTGCAGGTTCAACTCCTGTCACCTGCACCATTTTTTAAATAATGCGGAAGTGACTCAATGGTAGAGTGTCACCTTGCCAAGGTGAAAGTTGCGGGTTCGAATCCCGTCTTCCGCTCCATAATGCGGGTGTAGCTCAATGGTAGAGCCCTAGCCTTCCAAGCTAGTTACGTGAGTTCGATTCTCATCACCCGCTCCAAAATATGCGTTTTTAGCTCAGCTGGATAGAGCAACGCCCTTCTAAGGCGTGGGCCAGGGGTTCGAATCCCTTAAAACGCACCATTTTATCGGGGTGTAGCGCAGATGGGAGCGCGCGTGGTTTGGGACCATGAGGTCGCAGGTTCAATCCCTGTCACCCCGACCACACTTGCGGGTGTAGCTCAATGGTAGAGCCCTAGCCTTCCAAGCTAGTTACGTGAGTTCGATTCTCATCACCCGCTCCAAAAGAAGCCAAGCATTATTTGCTTGGCTTTTATTTTACTCTTTAAACATTACAATATTTAATTATAATAAACTTGAACAAGCTAATAATCTAGTATTGAATAGTATTATATAGTATAATTAAAACAATGCATCTATAGCTCAGTTGGATAGAGTGCCGGACTTCGAATCCGTGTGTCGGGGGTTCAAATCCCTCTAGGTGCACCAATAAAGGATTTTACTAGGGTTTTATATCCCTAGTTTTTTTACTCTTTAGGAATTTATAATATTATAAGTTTCCTATGAAAACATATGGATTTACTTGAAGGGTAAAAAATAGAATTAGTCGCCTGCTAGTTTTTCCTTACACGTGATTGTAAAGTTAGATGTGAAAAAAATGACGGCTCATAATCGCCTTGGCGATTTTTTTGCTATCACAGGAAAGTAGAAGAACAAGACGATAAATGGTACTTTTATTTATAATAGTAAGAGACATTAATTAAATGGAAAGATAAATATGCATTTCGTTAGTGATAGGTCAATGCAATTTAGCGCAATGAATTTATAAATTTGGAATTTACAGAATCGGTTAACTTGAATATGTAACCGATTCTTTTTATTTGCAATTAAATAAAAAACTACTATAAGTAAGTATTTAGAATTTTTTAAAGAGGACGAAAATTATACTAAATGGTTTTATCTAAGGGAGAGACATAACAATTTAGAGGCAATAAGGATGTTTTTTTGTTAGAAAATTTCAATTATTATGAAGAAGCTTATAAGTCTAGAAGGGAGAATAGAGATGGATATTGGTAGTTTATTAGGAATAATCGTTGGATTTGGTATGCTATTATTAGCATTTTTTGAAGAAGGGGGAAGTCCTGGAGCATTACTATCAGTTACTTCAATAATGATAGTATTTGGAGGAACTATAGGAGCGGTTGTGTTATCTTTTCCGGTAAAAACATTAAAAAAGGTTCCAGATAGCTTTAAGAAAGTTTTTATCACAAAGAAAAGCAGTATACCAGACCTTATAATTTATTTTAAAGAGGTTTCAACTTTAACTAGAAGAAATGGTTTATTAAGTCTTGAAGGTGAATTAGGTAAGGAAGAAGTAGATCAATTTATTAAAGATGGGTTACAAATGGTAGCTGATGGGTTTGAACCTGATTTAATTAAAGACATATTAGAAACTAAAATCCAAGGAATGATTGATAAGAATAAAGAAGGAATACATATATTTGATGCTGCTGGAGGATTTTCTCCTACTATGGGTATCATAGGAACTGTTATGGGATTGGTTAATGTATTAAGTAACCTAGCAGATCCAGAGTCATTAGGGCCTAAAATAGCAACAGCATTTATAGCAACTTTATATGGTGTTGCATTTGCGAACTTGCTATGGTTACCTATTGGTTCAAGATTAAAAGCTTTGAATGAACAAGATGTACTAGAAAAAGAAGTTATGTTACAAGGAATTTTAATGATTCAAAATGGTGTAAACCCTAATTCTATAGTTGCAAAATTAAGTTCATTCGTTGAAGAAGGAATGGAGGACGAATCAAAGAAGGAGGTGGAGTAGTTGAAAAGACAGCAAGAGCCAGAAAAAGAGAATAATGAGAGATGGTTGTTAACCTACTCTGACCTAATTACATTACTAATGATATTCTTCGTTATAATGTATGCAAGTAGTAATGTTGATGCTCAAAAATATACCCAAATGTCAAATTCTTTTAGAGAAGTTTTTGGAGGAGGTAAAAATATTGTTGGAGAAACTAATAGTGTTGGAACCTCAACTCCTAAAGAAACAATCAATCCTCAAACAGATGAATTTCAGAATACAAAGGAAGAAATACAAAAGATTATTGATCAAAATAATTTGTCTGACAAGGTCTCCATTTCAGAAGAAGCTATTGGGCTAGTTGTAAGTTTTAATGATAATTTGTTTTTTGATAAAGGAAAGGCAGATGTAAAAGAAGAATCTAAAGCAAGATTATTAGATGTTGCTAAAGTGCTTAAGAGTATTAAAAATAATATTCGTGTAGAAGGATTTACGGATGATTTACCGATACACACTAAAGAATTTAATTCAAATTGGCAGCTTTCATCTACTAGAGCATCTAATGTAACGGAATTTTTAGTAGAGGATGGAAATGTAGAACCTACAAGAGTTACAGCAATAGGGCATGGTGAGTACAAGCCTAAAGTGAAAAATGATAGTGAAGAAAATAGACAAAAAAATAGAAGAGTAGATATTGTAATAGTTAATGATAAATATAATTCTATTGGAAGTTAATGTATAAGAAATGATATAAACTTATCCAAGTGTATCAATATGATTAAAAATAAGGAAATAGTTGAAATATAGAGAAAGATATATTTAATTCTATATTTCAACTATTTTTTTTGTGATTTATTTTTCATAGGATGTTAAGATAAAACACGTCGCTGAGATGTTACAAAACATAATAAATGTTATAAAACATAAAATGTGTTGACAAGTAACAATAGAAGTGATAACATAAATAAGCAAGTTAATTGCTCTTTGAAAATTAAACAGAGGAAATGAAGTAAGATTT